>CANQRS010000008.1 GCA_947626295.1 uncultured Clostridia bacterium | reverse complement strand
GGAATTTTTCTCATCTTTACAGCTCCTCTCATTTCTTATTGTATATATTTTACTACATATTACTCTAAAATTCAATGGTATGTGGAAAATATATCAATGATTCATTTAAAAATTTTTATGTATAATATCATCATATATTCATAAAAGATTTTAACCCCAAAAAATGTGTTATAATTTAGTTTTAATTATAACACATCTTTTACACTTAATACTTCAAATATCGATTTTCTATCCTTTATAGCACAATTCCTGCTTTAATAATATCTTTTGCACATAATGAACCTATAACTTTTTGATTTTCATTTACTACAGGAGCTACCGATACTTTCTTCTCTCCTTGTATCATAATTCTCAATGCCTCAACAGCTAACATATCCTTCCTTATAGTCACTGGCTCAGTCGTTATAATATCTTTTAAATCTATTTCATAAATATTAATTTTTTCAGCTAGTTTTCGCCTTAAATCTCCATCAGTAAATACACCTATTAATTTTCCACTATCATCAACTATATTAACCATTCCCAAACTCGTCCTACACATCTCCGAAAGTGCTTTTTCAAATGAATCACCTTGATATACTATCGCATTCTCTTTACCTATACTCATTAAATCTCCAACTGTTGATATCAAGCTCTTTCCTAATGAACCAGCAGGATGAAACAAAGCAAAATCCTTCTTAGTAAACGCCTTTATTTTCGCACAAGTTACAGCAATTGCATCTCCTAATACCAATGCTGCTGTTGTACTAGAAGTCGGTGCTAATTTCATATAGCACGCTTCTTCTATAGTTGGAAATACAAAATAAAAATCCGCTTCCTTTATTAAGGTTGATTCTTTATTTCCAGAAATGCCAATTAATTTAGCTCCAATTTTTTTTATATTATGTAATATTCTAGTAACTTCCTCACTTTCTCCACTAAAGCTAATTGCAACAACAACATCATCTTTCGAAACCATTCCTAAATCTCCGTGCTGAGCTTCTGCGGGATGTAAATAAAAAGAAGATGTACCCAACGATGCAAAAGTTGCAGCTAATTTTCTAGCAATGTGCCCTGGCTTTCCCATCCCAGTAAAAATTACTTTTCCATTACATTCTGAAATTACTTTTACAATATCTATATAATTATCATCTATTGCATCTTTTATCTTTTTCAACGAATCTATTTCTATATTAAATACATTCTTTCCCTCTTTAACAATATCAATCATCTTTTCACTCTCCATCTTGAACTTACATTAATGCATTTTTTATTTTGATTAATTTAGTTAATAAATCTTCCATATCATCTAATCTTACCATATTAGGTCCATCTGATAACGCTACATCAGGTTCTGGGTGTACTTCCATAAATAAAGCTTCTACCCCTATTGCCACTGCTGCCTTTGCCAAATATTCCACATATTCCCTATTTCCTCCTGTTGCATTTCCCTTTCCTCCTGGCTTTTGAACACTATGAGTTGCATCAAATACAATTGGATATCCAAACTTTTTCATTTCAACTAATCCTGTCATATCAACGACTAAATTATTGTATCCAAAACAAGTACCTCTTTCACATAACATTATATTTGAATTTCCACTTTCTTCTAATTTACCAATAACATTTTTCATATCCCAAGGTGCTAAAAATTGTGCTTTTTTTACATTTATTAATTTTCCTGTTTTAGCTGCTGCAACTAACAAATCCGTTTGTCTGCAAAGGAATGCAGGTATTTGAATAATATCAACTACTTCTGCCACTTTTTCTGCTTGCCACGGTTCGTGTATATCTGTTGCAATTCTTAATCCATACTTTTCTTTTACATTTTTTAATATTTCTAAACCTCTTTCTATTCCTGGACCTCTATATGCTTTTATAGAAGTTCTATTCGCCTTATCAAAAGAAGCTTTAAAATAATAGTTTATATCCAACTTTTCTGTTATTTCCTTCATCCTCTTAGCAATTAACATTACATTCTCTTCATTTTCAATTACACACGGACCTGCAATTAATGTAAAACTTTTAGCATTCTTCACCTTTTTCAATTCATCTTCTCCCATATTCTTATTTCCTCCTCTTTAACATCTTTACTTTTCATAATTGCTTGTGCAAACTTAAAGTCTTCTGGATAATCAATATCTATTGCCTCTATATCGTCAATTTCTTGAAAATACGGATTATTTCCTATTCTTCTTTTCCCCATTTGTGTAAACACTTCTTTCCTAAATATAAAAAATGCACTTGTCTCATAATATATCGGCTCTATATCTTGAGTTCTTGGTATATCTTCTAAATCATAATTCAATGTTTTTCCCTTATACCAAGTAAATGTTTGTATCTTTTTTACAGACAAAGCTGAATCATACTTTCCACTTTTCACTTGATTTAAAGCATTTTGAATAGTTTCTGTCTTTATAAAAGGAGCTGTAGTATGAGCCAATACATATATATCTGCATCTACTTCATTTATAAATCTTTCATAAATCTCCTGTCCTTTTACCAAATTACCATCTAAATATTTGTCTCTTTTAAGAAATTTTATTTTTTCTGGTAAATAATCTTTTATTGTTTCATCACTACAATATACATAAGCATCATCTATTCCTTCAACATCTACCAAACTTTTTGTCATATAATAACAAAGCGGTTTTCCTCCTAAATCTAAAATATTCTTATGTGGCAATCTCTCACTATTTAATTTTATTGGTACTAATGCTACTACTTTCATTCTATACCTCCATTTAAATTTATTATAATTTTCATATTATCATTCCCCTCTAATTTCCTTAATATATCTCTTAGCAAATGATAGCAGTTGTTTATAATTTAATGCTAAAATAATTAATGCAACCAAAATTATTCCATATCTAATTAAAACATAATCATACAAAAATATAATAGAAAATATACTTATAACAACTACAATTGAAATCTTTATTATAAACTTAATATTATATATTTTTCTTTTGTCAATCTTTTTCATAAATATATAATGTCCTATCGCTAATGCAAAATATCCTATTGCAGTTGTATATCCAGCTGCAATATATCCAAATATTGGAATAAAAATCAAATTTAAAATGATATTTAATATAGCTGCTGCTGTAGTTGCAACCATAATAAATAAATTTTTTTTATGATAAAATTCCAATTTCCCGAATAGTGTATATATAAAAGAAAAATACATTCCTATACATACTGGTGGTACTGCCCAAACAGCACTGTAATACTCTGATGGAGCTAGTATTTTAATTACTTCCGGTGCAATTAAAACTACTCCTACACATATAACAGATATAACAACAATCAATATATTTGTATTTTCGCTAATTTTCTTTATTCTGTTAGCCTTCAGATTCTTATAAACAAATGGTGTCCAAGCAGAATTTATTGCCGTAAATATTCCATTTATCAAACTAGAAATCATATATGCAATCGAGTACATTCCAGCATAAGCTTCATTTAGTATTTTACTAATCATAATTCTGTCTGATTGAGATAGAATTATATTTGAAAGATAATGTGGAACAAGTGGTAAATTAAATTTTAAAGCATATTTCCAAATTTCTTTATTATAAAACGACTTACCTCTTATAAAAATTATAAAACACGATATTATTCCTACTGTAACAGTGGGAATGTTACAAAAAATTGTTTTAGCAACAGCCTTATCATCTGGAAACAATTTAATACCTACAATACCAAAAATTGGATCCAAAACAAATAATATTATTGATATTACTAATGGTATTTTATATTTAAAATCAAATTTTTTTCGATTTATAATAAAACTCCACGCAGGATAAACAAAAAAGTTAAGCAACATAAAAGTTAAAAGATATGATGATAATCCTACAGCATTTTCAATATATTTTCTGAAAGCAAAATATATTATAGAAAAAATTGTAGCACTTGTAATACTTAACCCTAAAAATTCAGAAGTTACTCTTTTCTCTTTCCCTTCATAATCTAATAAAGCATTTGTATAAACACCTGAACTCAAGTTTAGTGTTATAAATATTGCAAATAAGTTATACCACGAATTATATAAAGTTGTAATTCCATATTCTGTTGTTGATAACATTCTCGTAAAAATTGGTGTTGTAATCAATGAAATACTACTTTGCATAAATATAATAATAATATATGATATCATTGCTTTAACCGGTAAAGGTATTTTTTTTATTGCATATTTTATTTTTGTCATTTTATTTTCTTTTTCTTAACTCCTTTTTTATTTGTTTTTTTAACACCTCTTTATTATCAAAAAAAGCTGAAAAATCATTAAAAATATTTATTTTTTGTACATCCTTCAAATCTTTATCTCTAGCTTGAATTTTCTTTCTTTTATATACTAAATCTAAATTCGCGAACTTACATCCATAAAATATAAAATGGTAATTATCATCATTTATTAATATATCATCAGATATATTTAATCCCGCTCTATTATCAGCGTATCCTTTGGTACATATATCTAAATACGGTGTTATATGTGTTACATTGTCTCCATATTTTAATCTAAGTTCAGCAGGAATAACAATATCTATATCAGTTGATTCTCTAATATTTAGCACTTCCAAAGTTGAACTTCCAACTATACAGGTTTTTTCCAAAGGAATATTATGCTTTTTACATTGTAATTTATAATCATCTAACCATTTTATAAATGTTTTTCTATAATTTGTGTTTATTCTTTTGTTTAATACTCTTAAATTATTTACAGATAAAACTACACTTTTTAATTGTTTAAACTCTATTTCATCATCTGAACTATGTAATGTTAAATATGAATTCTCATCTATATTAAATTTTAGAGTTTTACGAAGTATATTTTTCATATCTCTTATTTGATTATGTATATCTTCATCCTTATTTTTTTCATCCGAAACTAAAATCACTTTTATCTTAAGTTCGCTAAATTTTAATAAATCAATTTTTCTATTGATTACATTATTTTTATCATTTGAATAGCTATTATATATATCGTGAATTAAATTTTCAAATGCTAAATAATTGTTTTGAAAGTTAATTTCTACACTTCCAACTATATTTAATTTTTTACTAATTTGTCTTTCTATATAATCCCATTTATCTTTTATAGGTGCATACAATACAAATATTCCACACTTTTCATATAAATCGGAAAATCCCCTTAAAATCCTTATTTTATCTTCAGTCGTAAAATTATTTTCTTCAAACCACTTGAAATCAAAGTTACTTGCTCCCTCTTTATTGTCATATATTTTAACCCATAATTTTTCGTCTAAAGCTATTGATGCAGCAATTCTATGTGCACCATTAAACAACGCATATTGTTTATCAATTGGCACAAAGCAATCCTTTTTAAATCCTTCTTTTTTTATGCTGTTACAAAGTTCTTTTGCTTTTGCTATATGATTTTCTATACCTTCTTTGCTTTCTATTGAATATTGATTCAATGGCTCTATTGCACCTGTTCTTGATAATATCATTCTTGAATATAGAGAAAGGTGTTCTTCATTTTCTATATTGTTAACTAAATCCTTAAATAATAAATATCTGACAACTAAATCCAATCTTTTAGATGTAATTAATTTTTTTCCATCCATTTTTACTAAATCTTTTTCTAAACTTGAAATATCTGCGTCTGTATATAGTTTGCTTGCATCAATTCCTAATATTTTTTTTATATTTCTTTTGATTGCGTTAATCATATATTTATTTTCCTCCTTTTCGTCCATTCATTATTGTTGTTTCCACAAGTCTTTTTTCAGTAATTTTTCAAACCTGTCTGCATCCTCGGGAATTATAAACCCATTTAACCCAAATTTTTCTTCTACCTTTTCTAAATATCTATGATATTTATCTGTTACCATATCTGACATTTGTTCAGTACAATTAAATAATAAATATGTTTTTATATTATCATTAAAATAAAGTTTAGAGGCTAATACACTACCAGATGAAATTGTTAAAAAAACTTTATCAGAAAAGTCATTATTTAATTGTATAACTTCCCACGGTATGCCTATAGTTTTATTAGTAGAAATTCCATATTCTTTAAATCTATCTACCTTACTTCTTGGATGTAACTTTACTAATAAATTTTCTCTTCCTACAATATCTGCAATTTTCAATACCAATTCTAAATCATTTATTTTCTTCTTTTCACAAAAAAAAGATTCTTCAAAGAAAATATATTTTTCCTTATATTCTTCGTTACTTCCATCATAGCCAAAAACTGAGTTTATTATATTTTTTAAATTCGCATCATCTCTATTTAATGGAAATATTTTTTTATATTCAAATTGTTCATCTAAAAGCATTAAATCTGGATTATAACAATAATAAAATTCTGTTAAATCATTTATTTTTAATTTATTGATAATTTGATTTAACCTTTCTGTTCCTAAAAATGTTTCACTTAAATAACTACCAAATCCCTCTTCAAATCTGCATATTTTCAGATTCTGATTATTTTTCAAGCATTCATTCATTACTGTAATACTCAATATATCTTTATTATAAAAATAAAGATAATCATATTCATACTTTTGCATATTTATATGTTTTAAAATACTATTTCTGTTTACTAACCTTAATATTTTATGTATATAATTTTTTTTATGTTTAGATACAAAATTTATATTTGCTTTATAACAATTCTCGAAAATATTTTGCTTTTTTATGTTATTGTAAATCAAATCTGAATCTCTTGACCTATCAGAAATTATTATATCTACGTTATCATCCTTTAAATTATTTAATTTTAACGATATTGCTACAATCAATTGAAAATATGTATTAACAATCATTAATATATGTTTTGATTTCATTATTCTCCTCTTCTTCTTTTTGAATTACTTTTGAAATTATACTTAATAAAATTAATGTACTCCAAAAATAATATGATTTATCAGCTCCAATAATATTACTGGTAAATAATAAATTTAATATTACTGGTATAAATATTCTCTTTTTCTTTTTTAGAAATTCTTTAAAAATATTATATAAAAAAATTAAAAATATAATTTCCCCAATAACACCACTATACACTAAAATATCTAAAAACGTATTATGTGCTGGTACAGTAGGTGGAATCTTTCTACCGCTTGATAAAGTATTAAATTCTGGCACCTTATCAAATATACCTATTCCATATCCCAAAATTGGCTGTTTCAATACTCCTTTTATTGCATTTTCCCACAATTCAACTCTTTCATTATTACTATTATCTGAATATGTATTTACAAAATATCTGTTATATATCCATACAGGCATAACTTTTAAGAATATATTTACTCCTACAAACATAGCTATTATTATAAAAAATACCATAACAATTTTCTTAAAATTTATATTTTGAATTATATATTGTATAAAAACTAAAATGTCTGAAAGTATAGTTGCTAAAAGTGCTGCTCTTGAACCACTTAATCCTATACCACATAGCATTACTATTAAACATATAACATTAACTAATAACTTAAATTTATTCTTATTAAAATATAAAATTTTTATAAATAATAATACATTAATTATTGACACTAATGCCGAAAAATAATTTGCATCTACTTTTACTCCCAATAAACTAACAACTGATAATTTACCAGTCTTTCCTGCTAAATATAAAAATATTACCTGTAAAGATGCAACTACCGCCAATATTATAAAAGAATTTATAATAAAAGCAATTTCATTTCTTTTATAGTCTTGTTCTGTAATTATGCAAAACCATAAAAATATTTCCAGAAAATATACTATCCCGATAATAACATTATAATCTATATACTCATAATTAATAATACAATTAATTACCGTCGATAATATTATTGTTATTACAAAATATATAAGATTTTTACTATTTGTAGTTATTTTTAATTTATATTGTTTTTTTGCAACTAAGTATATTAACAAAAGAACAACTAATGGGATAATTGTTTTCATCATAAAACTTGCATCATTAGATAAATATATAAACCATATACTTATAGCAAAAATAACACTATAAAATGACTTCTTTTCTTTCTTCATTTGTCTTTTACTTCCCCCTACTATTTCTTTTTTAACATTTCCATATACAATCTCTCCAATTTTTTTGCTTCTATTTCTATATCATATCCTGATGCTCTTATAGTATCTATTTCACTTTTTCTTTCATATTTTTCTAAAATATAATCTTTCCATTCATCAGCTTTTTTCTTTAAATCTAAATATTTTATATTACTACTAATTTTCAATTCTTTAGTTATACTATTTGAAAAACAGCATTTTAATCCTGCAACCTGTGCTTCTATTCCTACTAAAGGCAACCCTTCATACAAACTTGGTAATACAAACACATCCATTGCTTGCATTAATTGTGCTACATCCCTTCTATCTTCTAAAAAAATCACTTTATTATTTAGTTTATCTTTCTCAATTTCTGATTGAATCTTTGATTTTAATGGACCTTTTCCTATCAATAACAAAACACTATCTTTATTTTCTTCTTCTACTTTTTTATATATTTTCAATAAATATCTATGATTTTTTTGTTTAAAGAACTTACCTACATTACCAATTACTAATGTTTCATCATTTATATTTAATTCTTTTCTTTTTATTTTTCTCATCTCTTCGTTATATAAAAACTCATCAATATCTATAGCATTTTTTATAATAATAAATTTGTTACTATTTAATATTTTTTTAGAGAAAAACCATTTTCCAGCTTCTGTAGAACAAGCAAAATACATATTAGCTAAGAATGGAATTGCGTGCTTATTTATATTATGCAAAATTGACTTAATAATCCCTTTATCACTTGATGTATTATGTGAATGTGCAATTATAATTTTTGCTTTTGATATTTTCGCAGCAATTAATGGAAAAATCATAACTCCTGAATTCATATTGCAATGTATAATTTGGTAATTATTTTCCGTTATAATACGTTTAATTTCTTTTATGTATTTTAATGGGTGCCTATAATAAGATTTAACATCATATACTTTGCCACCTAAAGATATAATCTGATTTTTAAAGCATAAATTACCGTCGCTTATATCTATAAAATCAAATTGAATTTCTTCTCTATTTATATTTTTGTAATAATTCATTAGGTATGTTTCAATTCCTCCCATAGTATTTGTCATTCCAATTTGCAAAACTCTTATCATATTTTTCCCCTCTTTTATTTCATATATGATTTTAAAAATTCCAATTCTCCACGAAATTCATATATTCCCAAAGTAGCTGGAATCAAAAAACTATCTCCCTTTTTTAGTTCTACTTGCTTATCATTGTATTTTACAAAGCCGTGTCCACTAACAATATTTACAGCATAAAAAGTGTTTATATCACTATAATCTACAAAAACATCTTTGCATTTTATCTTTTCCACTTCAAAATCTGTAGAATTTACTATTTTCTGTACACTTTTTTCATTATTCGTATGATAAATGCTAACTTTATTATTTATCTTAATTGAGTTAATTGCATCTTGAATATGCAATTTTCTATAATTACCTTTTTCATCTTTTCTATCCCAATCATATATTCTATATGTAATATCACAATTCTGTTGAATTTCACAAAGTAGCGTATTTTTTAATATTGCGTGAACCGTTCCAGATGGTATATAAATACTATCCCCTTTTCCGTATATTAATATAATTTAAATATTCTTTTATCTGATTATTTTCTATTGCATATTTCAAATTCTTTTTTGATAATTCAGTATTTAATCCTCCTACAATCTTTGCATTTTTTTCGCATTCCAATATATACCACATTTCATTTTTTCCATTTTTAAATCCTTTTTTTATAGCATATTGGTCATCTGGATGAACCTGTATAGATAAATTTTCTTTAGCATCAATAAATTTTATTAATAATGGGAAATCATCTAGTTTCATACTTTTTCTTCCAAATATTTCTTCTTTAACATTTTTATTACTAAAAAGTTCTTTTAATGTAATCCCACCATATTGTTCATTCTTTATTATGCAATTACCATTTTCATTACTTGAAATCTCCCAACTTTCAGCTACCTTTTTCAACTGTGTTTTCTTACCTAATTTAGTTTTTAAAAAATTCCCTCCCCATATAAAATCCTTATATACAGGTTCCATAAAGATAATTTCCATTTTTTTGCCTCTTTTATTTCATTAATTTTATAATTTGCTTATTTAATTTTTCTAATCTAATCTTAGCTTCATCTATATTATTAGCCTTTATTCCTAAATAGAGTTTTATCTTAGGTTCTGTCCCCGAAGGTCTCACACAGAACCATTCTTCGTTTTCCAGTTCATAATATAATACATTTGATTTTGGCAATTCTATTTTTTCTCTTTTATTATCTTTCAAGCTTGTCCTTATACTTTTTTCATAGTCCCTTATTGCTACAACATTAAATTCTCCAAAATTTTTTATCGGATTATCTCTTAGTCTCTGCATAATTTCTTTTATTTTTTCTGCTCCATCGATACCTTCTAAAGTTACTGAATATAAGCCTTCTTTATAATATCCATACTTTTCATATATATTTATCATCTGATTCCATAATGTTAATCCATTCTTTTTATAAAAAGCTGTAGCTTCACATAAAGCCATTACAGCCGAAATAGCATCTTTATCTCTAGCATAAGTTCCTATTAGACAACCATAACTTTCTTCATAACCAAATATATATGTATAAGAATTTTCCTCTTCAAATTCTTTTATTTTTTCTCCTATATATTTAAATCCTGTTAAAACTTCAATTAATTTTATGTTATATTCTTTTACCATTTTATTTGCCATATTTGATGATACAATTGTTTTTACTAATGCTCCATTTTTTAGTAATACGCCGTTAGCCTTTTTTTGCGACAATTCATACTCTGCAATTAATAGTCCAGACATATTTCCATTAAATGATTTATATTCATTCGTTTTTACATCTTTAGCATATACTCCTAGTCTATCCGCATCTGGGTCTGTTGCAAGTACAATATCCGCATCTACTTTTTTGGCTAATTTTAGTGCAAGGTCAAATGCTTTTTCGTCTTCTGGATTAGGATAACTTACTGTTGGAAAATCGCCATTAGGTTTTTCTTGCTCTGGCACAACATATACATTTTTAAATCCTAATTCTTTTAAAATTCTTTGTACTAATACATTTCCTGTTCCGTGTAAAGGTGTATATACTATTTTTACACTTTTCGCCATTTCCTCTATTGTTTCTCTATTTAAGATTAATTTTTTCAATTCTTCTATATATCTATCATCTATATTCTTACCTATAATGTTATATAGCCCTCTTTCAATTGCCTCCTCTTTCGAAATTGTTTTTATCTGATTGAAATTTTCAATTTTATTTACTTCTTCTATAATTTCTTTGTCATACGGTGGTACAATCTGTCCACCATCTTCCCAATATACTTTATATCCATTATATTCTGCCGGATTATGACTGGCTGTTATTACTATTCCTGCCACACACCCTAACTCTCTTACAGCAAATGATAATTCTGGCGTTGGTCTTAATGCATCAAATCTGTATGTTTTTATTCCATTAGCATTTAACACTAACGCCGTCTCTTCACTAAATTCAATTGACATATTCCTAGAATCATAAGCTATCGCCACACCTTTATTTTCTTTACCTTTACTCAATATATAATTTGCTAATCCCTGTGTTGCTTTTCTAACTGTATAAATATTCATTCTATTTGTTCCGATGCCTATTATTCCACGTAATCCACCTGTTCCAAATTCCAAATCTTTATAAAATCTATCTTGAATTTCTTTCTCATTATTACCTAATGCAATTAATTCTATTTTGCTTTTTTCATCTATATATGCACTGTTTAACCACTCTTCATATCTCAATTTATAATCTTTCGACATTTATACCCTTTCTTAAAAATATAATTTCTTCTTCTCATTATATTTTTCATTTATAAAATTTTTAATTTTCTGTTGAAATACACTTTCATCAAATTCTAAAGCATTTTTTCTAATTTCCTGTTTATCAAATTTCATACTCTCAAATTTGCATATTGCATCTTTTAATGAATCTACTGTCTGTTCTTTGAAGAAAACTCCAGTTTTTCCATTTATAACCGAATCCAAAACTCCACCTTTTCCATAGGCAATTACTGGTCTTCCGCTAGCTTGCGCTTCTACTGGTACTATCCCAAAATCTTCTTCTCCCGGATAAAGTAAAGCTTTACATTCCGCCATATATTTTTTGACCACATCATCTGGCTGTCTACCTAAAAATGTTATATTGTTATTTCCATTTGCAATCTTTTCTAAATTCTCTTTTTCTGGACCATCTCCAATTACAATTAACTTCCTTCCCAGTTCTTTGCACGCCTTTACTGCTAAATCAAATCTTTTATATTTAACTAATCTTGAAACAACAAAATAATAATCTCCATCTGTTTCAGATATATTAAATAACTTACATCTTACTGGCGGATTTATAACAACTGCATCTCTTTTATAATGTTTCATTATCCTTATTTTAGTTTCTGTAGAATTAGCTATAAAATAATCCACTCTATTTGCAGATGAAACGTCCCATATCCTCATATAATGCAACAGTAATTTTATTAATCTTCTTTTTATTTTTCCCATTCCAGTAATATACTCATCTCTTTTTTCCCAAGCATATCTCATAGGTGTATGACAATAACATATATGTATACTTCCTGGCTTTGTTATTACACCTTTTGCACACGAACTACTACTACTCAAAACAACATCATATTCATTTAAGTCAAAATTCTCAAATGCTAATGGCATAAGAGGAAAATACTTTTTATGATTTGTCACCATTTTCTTTTTTTGCAAGAAACTTGTTTTTACATCTAAGCCCTTTAATTTTTCATCCAAATTATCAGGATTATAAAATGTTGTATATATAGGAGCATCTTTATATATTTCATTAAAATTAATTATTACTTGTTCCGCTCCTCCCATATTGGTGAGCCAATCGTGTACAATTGCTATTTTCATTTTTTATTCTCTCCTATCATTACTTAACTTTTCTCAACTCGTGTACTTTACTAATTTCTTCTTTTTTTCCTACTATAATTACATCATTTGATTCAATTAAAAATATATTATCAATATCTAATAGAATTATTTCTTTATTGCCTGCATATACAACATTATTCGACGAATTAAAGGTTTTAACTTCTCCCTTTATAATATTTGAAGCTTCATCTGGCTTTATATATCTTTGTAAAGCTTTCCAAGTACCTATATCGTCCCATCCAAAATCACTTGGTATTACGTGTATATTATTTGTTTTTTCCATTACTGCGTAATCTATAGATATTGATTCACATTTATTATAATTTTCTTTTAATTTTATTTTATATTCATCACTTTCTATTGATGGTAATTCTTTCAAAAGTTTATAACCTTCAGCAAAATTATCTTTTAATTCTTCTAACATATAATCTGCATTAAAAACAAACATACCTGCATTCCACAAATATCCACCATCTTCTAAATATTCATTTGCCTTTTCTATATTAGGCTTTTCAACAAACTTTTCTACTTTTATAATTTCTTTTTTATTCAAATACACTTTTTCATCTGATTTTTTAATATATCCATATCCTGTCTCGGCTCTATCTGGCTTTATTCCAATTGTTACAATTGTTCCTTTATTGTTACCTACAAAACAATTTGCTACCTCTAATGTTTCTAAAAAATCATTAATATTAGATATAATATGGTCCGCTGGCAATACCGTAATATTCACATTCTCAAAAATTTGTTTTATGTATAATGTTGATAACAATATACAAGGAGCTGTATTTCTTCCTTCCGGTTCTATAATTATATTCTTAATTGGCAATTCAGGTATTTGTTCTTGTATCAACTTTTTATATTTTTCACACGTTATAACGAAAATTTGATTACTTGGTATCTTTTTATTCACTCTCTCAAAAGTCTCCTGAATCATTGTTTTTTCACCAACTAAGTTTAAAAATTGTTTTGGTTTTTCATCTGTTGATTGTGGCCAAAATCTAGTTCCTTTACCTCCTGCCATTATTAATATACATTTTTTGATATCCTCCATTAAATTGCTCCTTCTTTTTTTAATACCGTTAAAACCGTTTTAAAAATTATCTTTATATCTAATCTTAACGAATAATTTTCCGCATAGAACACTTCCATATTAACCCTATCATCATAAGTCGTATCACTTCTACCATTTACAGCCCAATACCCAGTAATCCCTGGCTTTACACTATGTACTATTCCTATCTTATTTCCGAATTTAGGAATTTCACTATTAACAATTGGTCTTGGTCCAACTAAACTCATATCTCCCTTTAATACATTTAAAAATTGGGGTACTTCATCTAGGCTAGTCTTCCTTAAAAAATTTCCCAACTTAGTAATTCTCGGGTCATTTTTCAATTTATGATTTTCTTCAAATTCTTTTCTGGCATCTTCATTTTCTTTTAAATATTCCTTTAATCTTTCATCTGCATCTACCACCATAGTTCTATATTTATAAAGTCTAAAATGTTTGCCATCTTTTCCTATTCGTAATTGTTCATAAAAAATCGGTCCATCTTCTTTTAAAGCTTTCCTGCATATATAAATAATTATTGTCAATGGTACTAAACAAATTACACCAATCAATCCAAATACTATATCCATACCCCTTTTTACTGTATTTGTAATACCTCTCTTCAATAACTTAACTTTTTTTACATTATGATTCTGTGCTACAATACTAAGCTCCAACACATTATTCATTGTAGAAACGTTTTCTACATCTTTAACCTCCACTTTTTTGACCCCTTTCAAAAAAACAATTTGGAATATTTAAGTATTGTGTTATTCTTAATCCTGTATTTGTATTTCTTTTCCAAATTTTTTTAGACACATTATTGCTACATTCATTGCTCCGTTGAAATAATAGTCACCTTCGTGCCCATTTTTACATCTAAACTTTTCAGTTTCTTTTCTATCTTTTATTTTTCTTCTTATTACTCCTCTACATTTATAACATCTTCTTAATATATAATTCGGACGCACTTTTGTAATCAAAATACCTTCTTTGAAGGTTTTATATGTTAAATCTTTTATTATTTTCTCTCGTAACCCTATCGGACTAAATAGCCCCACTCTTCTCTTATAGTTACTTTCCATATTCTCATCATTATTTTTGTAATCTGCAAATGATAGTACTTTTACATTATTTTCAATGCAAAAGTCTGTTATCTCTCTGCTAACCTTATGTGCATAATGATTACTTATCTTGTACAACTTTCCCCAATAATTTGAATGGTCTTTTTTTATAGGCTTTCTATACTTCTTTATCTTCCCATAAATTTTTCCGGTTCTTTCCTTAAATTCATTTCCTCCTGAAATAAATTTGCTTTTTAAAAATTTACCATTCTCATCTAAAATTACACATACTGCAAATTTATCTGTATTTGTGAACATTACTCCACATACCCTTATGTTATCTTTTTGCATTCTAAATCTTATTGGTGTAATATCATTTATCGGTTGTTTTATAGGTATATGTGCTAATATATAATTTTTATATATTACTATTGTTGGAGAAAGAATTTCCGCATTTTCTGGTATTTCAAATTTTGCTAATTTCGCCTTGACCCATTTCCATTCAACTCCATCGTACAATTTTAAAGTTATTGAATTTCCCTTAAGTTCTTTGTACATTCCTTTATAAAAAATTGTCGGATGATTGAATGCTTTTGGTACTGTTGGTAACTTTTGTTTCTTCTCTCCTGCTCTTATTTCATTTGAGAGCTGTATTTTTACATTTCCTATTGCTTGATTTATCGCTGCCCTTCTTAAATATAAAGGGGCATCTTGTTCAAAATATAATTCTGGTATTTCCCCTTTTCTAGGACCAGTCTTTGGTATAATCGTCAATCTTTCTAACTCTGCTAAACAATTAAATGATGACATATCAAGCAATTCTTGTTTTTCATATAGGATATCGAAATATTTTTTTATTAACTCATTGTATATATTGTTTGTTAATTTTAAATATTCTAACTGTTTTATATATAATCTAACCTTATATGTAGTTGTATAATATGAGTTTTTCCAAATATCTTCTGTCATCTTCTTCTCCTATTTTTAATTTGGGTAGTCTCTGAGTATTTTCTATAAACGATTGTTTATATTTCTTCATTTATACTTTTCAGCATAAAACTGCGATACTCAACAAAAATACATAAACATATAATTTACGTACCTACCTATATATCTCTATATAGGATTTTAGCTATAAAATTTCCATATATATATGGCTTTTATTACTTTTATTTTTGTATAAATTTTGTCGTAAAGTATTTTACTTTACGAAATCATTTTTATTATATCAGAAAAAAAATTTTATTTCAATACTTTTCTACTTTTTTTTGAAAAAAGCATTATTTTCCGATGTTTCAGTATGCAATACATCAATTATAAATGTTATATATGTACGAAAATATAGTTTATATAAAAAAATTAAAAAATTTTAAAAAATTAAAAAAATTCAATCAGGAAAACGCTAAGGTATTGATTTTGCAACACTTTAACGTTTTTTTCGTTATGTCTAAAAATGTCGTAAATTAAAATACTTTACGACACTTTTTTATTTTAAATAATTATAGAAAATAATAATATTTATATTTATTTGCTTATCTAGTGCAGTTAAATAAAATTGAAGTTGTCCAATGAACTCAGGTCTAAATTCTCCTATTTTCAATTCTATCGCAAGTTACTTCCACAATTGATTTTCCCCAGCCTTCTTCTTGTTGTTGATTATATATTTCTTGACCTATTTTTCACTAAACTTCCTCCATTTTGAAATTTGCAATGTTCTTCGTTGCTAATTTCATATTTTTCTTATTTATATCATAAATTTGCTATAAATTTAATTATTTTCCAAATATTTCTTAAAGATAGTATCTGAAAATTAAAAATTGCTTTTTTTTTCTTAATACGTTATAATAAATATATACATATTATAGAAGGAGTAAAAATAATGAATAAGTACGAAGAATATTGGAATTACGAACATGATGATGGTAGAAAAGGTGAAAGTATCAAATATTTTATTAGTAAAAAAATAAAAAAGCATTATAAAAAATATGGTAAAAATTTTCAGAATGTAGATAAGAAACATGATTTAGTTTATAAGATACATTATTTCTTTTGTATATTATTAGTTTTTAATATTAATAATATAGACACAACATTAAAGCTTATTGCAATATTTATAATTGAAATGTTTATATGTGTACTTTTCGCTTTTCATCCACGTTTTTGCACACCTGCATTATGTACCCTTCCAGTACTTGGAGTGTTAATAAGCATTATAACTTTCTGCATTCTAAACTGTTTTAAATTGAATATTAATATTAATCATATAAGTACTTTAATTTCTATACTATTAAATTTAATAGTCAATACTTTTATATTGTTAAAAGTATTTAAAAATTATAAAAGTATCAATCTATCATTGACTGTCAAAGATAAAATACCTATAGATTATGATTATTCTAACATATTATTTGAAGACAATAATCAGAATAAATATTTTATAATTACTGATTTAGATGAAAAATTCAATAAAGACGAAATATATGAACTAAAAATAAAAAGAATAAACATATCGTCTAAACCTCAATTTATAAATAAAGAAAAGTTTTATGAAATTAAAGAAGTTGATGCAAGTACATTTAAATTGAAACTATAAACTGTACATCTTTTTATCAATTCTAATGATGTAAAATAAACTAATAAAAAGACTAGAGTATATTAATCTTTTTATTTTGTGTGCCCATACTGGGCACACAAATATTATACTACTATTTACATACTTCGGCAATAAGTTTTTCTACCCAATATTTCTCCATTTGTTCTTACTTTTGGAAAATTGAAGATTCCTTTGTCTCTTTTTTTAAATTTTTATAATCTTTCATTTTTTCTAAGTCTTCTATTATATACTTTATAGCATTTGCTTTACCTATTCCAAATTCCCTTAAATCTATTTTTTTTAATTGCTTCAATAAATCATTTATTTTTTGTATATCTTTTTCTATAATGTATTTAAACTGAGAATTATCTATTAATTGATCACAAAAATACTTAAGATACCATATTTTTATTACTGTTTCTTCTTTTCTTATTGCATTTACTATTTTATTTATGTTAATATTATTAAAAAATCCAGTTTCAACTATTATATTTCGATTATTTATAATAAAATTATCTTCTAATAACTTATCAAATTGACATTTGCTAATATAGTTTTCAATATGTCCAAATCTTGTTTTTATTGAATATTCTTTTAGTTCTTTCGATTTTTCTATAAAATCTTCTCGTACCTCTTCATCCATATTATTAACTTCAATTGTACTAAAAACATATATTTCATCATCTTTTTGTTTTTCAGTAATTAGATTTTTAAATAGTTTTATAAATTCATCAATATCTATATTATAATTAAACTTTTTTATATCTAATAGTAATGCTAAAATTCTAGATATATTATTAACGCTATATTTATTATTTACTAGATTATTATGCATCTCTTGTATAAGATTATATACTTCATCATCTTGTAATTCCCAAAATCTAGCTCTTGTCAACACCTCATACGGATCATCTTTAGGCAAATTTTTACTATTATAATCTTGTATGATAAAAAATGTTTCTTCTTTATTTATTACTCCTCTAGCAATATAATCATCTATAAATTTAAATCCGTATTTTTTACTTTTATAAGAATAGTCTTCTTTGATATTAATATAACCATATTGTGAGTCTTCCCATTTATAAAGTTCTTCTGATTTTTTGTATCGAATTGAAACATATACTATATAATTAAAAATTTTATTTTCAAGTTCAACATCTTTTTCACATAATTCATCTTCTAATACAATATTATAAAAATTTATAAATCTATCTATAGCAAATTGAACTGTTCTCATATTAATAAATTTCTGCTCTTTTAACTCATTATCTATATTTTCAATATTTCTATTTATTATATTTTTTATATGTTCATTATTTATTCTACTTAATATCCCTTTTATGTTATTCTTCATATCAGGAACATATTCAACACAATTTCCTATAACTTTTTCTCTTGTTTTTTTATATTTATTATTTTTAATATTAGACTCATCGGCTACTAGTATTGTTTTTATTTCTTGATACTCAACAAAATTATTTATATATGCCAATAATTTTTCAGATTCTACTTTACATCTTTCAAAGTCGTCAAAAATCAATACCACATTGTTTTTACTTAATGTATCTGTTATTACATCAATTATAGATTCTACAATAATTTTTTTATATTCTTTATTTAATATTCCTACAATATTCTTATAATTTAATTGTTTGTATAAATCCCTTAATACATCTTTTAAATTTATACTCTTTAAATTACCTTTACCTAAATGTTCTTTTATTAATATTTCCGTTAATTTGGTATCAATATCTTCTACATTTTCTATGCCATTTAAACTTAAATATATAAATTCCTTATCTTTATACTTTTTCATATATACTTTTTTTATAAAATAACTCTTTCCACTTCCCCATTGTCCATTTATCATAAAAGCATAATTATATATTTTTTGATTTATATATTCATCTAGTTGCTTTTCTAATTCATTCATATAACTTTTTCTCCTTATTCTTAGCTCTACTCTTATAAACATTTCATTTCCAACTGACAACTCTATGCTATCATCTGCTTTTTTCTATATTTATTTTTTGTTTCTTATTACACTACTACTTTAATAATCTGAACTTTTATTTTTTTCTTGGAACACCACCCTTTGCAATCTCTGATTCCCATAATACTCAAAAGAGTCTATTTAATCCCTTCTATTAATTCTGCAATTTTTTCAACACTTCTCCATATATTAGGATTAACTTGTGTAGGTTGAATTTCCACATTAAATTTCTCCTCTAAAGCAGTAATCAATTCTAAAAATGCTAAAGAATCAAGTATTTCATTTTCAAGTAAGTCTATATCTTTATTTTCTTTTAGTTCAGTAAATCCAGTTAGATTTATAATAATTTCTATGATTTTTTCTTCCATTTAAAACTCCTCCAAAAGCTTTTTTTCATCACACTTTCCATTATTATTTAATGGAAAACTACTTACAATCTTTATTTTAGGACACATATATTCTGGAATCTTCTTTTTCAAGTCATACCTAATTTCTAATTCACTTTTGTTTATATTTTCTTTTAATATTACAAATGCTACAATGTTTATAACTTTGTTATCTTTGTTTTTATTAGCTACAGCAATGACCTTATCTATGTAATTTAGTTTTCGTATATTATTTTCGATATCTGTAAGTTCTATTCTATATCCCTTAAATTTTATTTGTTTGTCCTTTCTTTCTTTATAATATAAAACACCATTTTTTATATATCCTAAATCCCCAGTCAAATATGCCTTTACACCATCATACTGAATAAAAGAGCTTTTTTGAATATCTCCTAAATATCCATCTGAAACACTTTCTCCTGTAATTAATATTTCTCCAATCTTTCCCTCTTCAACTACATTTCTATTTTCATCTATAATGTATATATTTACATCTTTTTTGGTAACTCCTACAGGTATATTTTCATCATTATCCATATAATTATTTATTTCATAACTTGTAACTGCAAAAGTACATTCTGTTGGTCCATAACTATTAATAATTTTTATATCGTTAAATCTCGAATATAATTTATTTACAGTTGTCTTTAATAATTTTTCTCCACAAAATAGAATTGTATGTAAATTCGGCATTAGCTTACTATTAAATGATTTATCTAACAGCAACAAATCTACAAATGACGGCGTAGCAACCATAAAATTAGCATTGCTTTTATTTAATTGTTCAAAAATCTTATTAAAATCTAACATAGTATCATTGCTTATAATAAAATGTTCACTTTGACTTACTAAACTTAAATATAAATCTGCCACAGATAAATCAAAAGAAAAATTCGCTTGATTAATTATAACACCTTTATCTATTTTTGTTATATTTTTTAACCATTCTATACAAGAATCTAAATTTTTATAAGTCACCTTCACACCTTTAGGAACTCCTGTACTTCCAGATGTAAATATAATATAATAAATGTCATCTGGCTTTAAATATATATTATGTATTTCGCTATAGTTTTCTTCATTCATTATCTCATAAATTTTCTCTTTTGAAATATTTTTTCCAATACTTAATAATGGATTTACTTGTTTTATAATTTGTTCTACTCTTGAATTCGGTATGCTTTCATCTATTGGAATATATGTCATTCCAGCTAAAGAACAAGCAATAAATGATGCTTTCATATATATTTCTTTGTGTCCATACACAACAACTGGTCTTTTTTCTTTATTTTCTTTTAATAAAAAGTGATATATATTACATACAAACTTATATAATTGTTTATAAGAATAACTTTCATTATCTAATGTATAAGCTTTATCGCTTAATCTCTTTTTTAATATTTTTAATATATCATCTAAAATCATTGTTACACCCTAATTTCTTCTTTTGGTATTAAATCATAATCATACATAACTTGTGAATGATTATCTAATATTAATTCTTTTTTTATCTCTTTATTTGTTTCTTTATCAATAATTATCCTATATACTTTACTATTCCTATAGAAAATTCCATCATTATCTTTTGCATAATGGTTGTCCTCTTCTACAATTTTATATTTTTCATTTAGAGGAACTATGCTCCTAATCTCTCCATAAAGAAAAGTATCATCTAGCCACACTCTTATTTGAATTGGATTTTCAGTTGTATTTTTAAATCTATAATCTAGTGCTTTATAACTAATTGATGTTCCTGTTCCAAAAGGTACTCTTCTTTTTACATCTGGAAATAATGCATCTGAATGATGATGCAATTCTGTAACTGTAAGAGGCGTATGTAATACAAGCCAATGAATCATATTAGCCATTTGGCACAACCCTCCGACCTACACCTTTTTTCATTTGACTATTGCTAATTACCAAGCCTTCCACATAACCTTTTCTTTTGGTAGCATTTCCAACTAACTTCCAAAATGAAAATTCTTCTCCTGGATATACAATGATTCCATCTATTTTTTTACTTGCTAATTCTAAGTTCCTTACCTTATTTATTTGCAACTGCATATCCACATTATGTAACTTTCTAAGTAAAACCTTCGTATCACCCTTCCAAATATATTCAAAACTTTCTTTGCTCTTATGTTTAGCAAATTTCTTACCATTTTTTAAATCAATCAAATCTTTCTTTTTTGCTTCTTTAAATAGTGATATTTTATAAGCTATTGGTCCATATTCACAAAATAATTTTCTTTTATCCCCCATTTTATTTATTCCTTATCCTTTTAAAATTTCTTCCGCCAATTTAACCAAATTTTCCCTGTCGCTATCTTTTAAAGTAGATTTTATTGTAACAACTGGCTCCAACAATTTAATATTCTTCATTGTAGATATTATATCCTTCATACATTTTGCTGAATTAGGTGCCCACGTACCATTTTCAATAAGTCCAATCGTTCTATTTTGATAATTCTTTTCTTTTAAGTCTAGCAATAAATTTCTCATTGGAGAAAACATTTCCATATTATATGTAGCCGAAGCAAATACTACTTTTCCGATATCTAAAACAGTCCTCTATAGCCTCTGCAAAATCTTCTTTTGATAAATCTGCAAGTACAACTTTACTTGCACCTTTTTCCTCTAATATATTTTTTAATTCCTCACACACTTTATATGTATTTCCGTGTATAGATGCTGATGCAATATATACTCCGTCACTTTCAACCTCGTACTTACTCCAAATATCATATTTACCAATATAGTGAGATAAATTTTCTTTTAAAATTGGACCGTGCAAAGGACAAATCATCTTTATATCTAATGAACTTGCTTTCTTTAATACAGATTGAACTTGTACACCATATTTTCCAACTATATTAAAATAATATCTTCTTGCTTCGCAATCCCAATCTTCATCAGTATCTAATGTTCCAAATTTACCAAATCCATCTGCAGAAAATAAAATTTTTTCACTTTCCTCATATTCCATCATTACTTCAGGCCAATGTACCATTGGAGCCATTATAAAATGTAATTTATGTTCTCCTAAATCCAAAATATCTCCATCTTTTACTACCACCTTTCTTTGTTCTAAATCTTCTATATCAAAAAATTGTGGTAAAAATGCAAATGTTTTATTATTTCCAACAAGTTTTATATTTGGATATTTTTCAACTACTGTTCCAATATTATATGCGTGGTCTGGCTCTAAATGCGATATTATTAGATAATCTGGTAATCTTCCATTTAAAGCTTCTTCTAAATTTTGTAGCCATTCATTAGTTTTCCTTTTATCTATTGTATCCATTATAGCTATTTTTTCATCAATTATAATATATGAATTATATGAAACACCATTTGGCACAATGTATTGATTTTCAAATAAATCTATATCTTTATCATCTGCTCCAATATATTTTATATTTTTTGAAATTATTGTATCTTTCATTTTAATTCCTCCTTATCATTCACTAATTATATTGTAAAACATATATTTTGTCAATTTGAAATTATATAATATTACATAACAAAAAGGAATGTTAACATATTTACTATGTTTACATTCCTTTATCTTCCTTAAAAATTCAATTTATATCTACTCATTTCTTCCGTGGCAATTCTTATATTTTTTGCCTGAGCCACACCAGCAAGGGTCATTTCTACCTACTTTTGGATGTTCTCTTACTACTGTTCTATTAACATCAGGATTTTCCAAAGTTGATTGTCCTCCATCAACACTTCTAATAGCTTGTAATGCAGTATTAGTAATTTTCGCTGTTTCTGCTCTTCTTAAATCCTTTTGTTGTCTTAAATTCATAAGAAGTTTAACAACATCTACCTTAATTGCCTCTATCATTTGGTCAAACATTTCTGTTCCTATTATCCTGTATTGAACAACTGGGTCTTTTCTAGCATATCCTTGAAGTCCTATACCATTTTTTAACTCGTCCATTGCATCAATGTGGTCCATCCATTTTTGGTCAACAACTCTTAGCATAACAATTCTTTCAATCTCACGCATTGTCTCTGGCTCAATATCTTTTTCTTTTTCTTCATATTTGTTATGTGCTTGTGTTTTCAAGCTCTCTATAATAGCATTTACATCATTTGCTTTTTCCTTAATTTCATCAAACATTTGCAACCCAAAGATATTTTGAATTTCATTTGCAAGTGCTGAAACATTTAGATGAGTATCACCTTTTTCGTCCATTTCGTTATAAGTCTCTACTGTTGACTCAGCAACCCAATCTATCATACTTCTAATATTCGAGCTTAAATCCATACCATCAAGTACTTGTCTTCTTTGAGAATAGATTTCTTCCCTTTGTACATTCATAACATCATCATATTTTAATACGTTTTTACGAATGCTAAAGTTTCTACCTTCGACCTTCTTTTGAGCCGCTTCTACACGCTTAGATAAAAATCCTAACTGTATTGGCATATTTTCATCTACATTTAATGTATTATATACTTTTGTTACTTTATCTCCACCAAATATCTTCATTAAATTATCATCTAATGCAATATAGAATTGAGATTTTCCAGGGTCTCCTTGACGTCCACTACGTCCTCTTAACTGATTATCAATTCTCCTTGACTCGTGTCTTTCTGTACCAATGATTTTTAATCCACCAGCCTCAAGTACCTTTTTCTTCTCATCTTCAATTTGCTTATCATATTTTTCTTTTAATTCATTAAACTTTTCTCTTGCCCTTAAAATATCTTGGTCATCTGTTTCATAATATGTGTTTGATTCTTCAACAAGATTCTCTGGTATTTTTTCATTCTTCATTTCTTCTTTTGCTAAAAATTCACTATTACCACCAAGCATAATATCTGTTCCACGACCAGCCATATTTGTTGCTATAGTAACAGCACCAAATTTACCTGCCTGTGCAACTATTGCAGCTTCTTGCTCGTGATATTTCGCATTTAATACAGTATGTTTTATTCCTTCTTTTTTTAGCATTTTGCTTAATTTTTCAGATTTCTCTACTGATACTGTACCTATTAAAACTGGTTGTCCTACTTTATGGCTCTCTTTTACATCATTTATTACAGCCCTAAATTTAGCATCTTCATTTTTATAAATTATATCGTGTTCATCTTGTCTTATCATAGGCTTATTTGTAGGAATTGCTACAACATCTAAGTTGTATATTTCCTCAAATTCATTTGCCTCTGTCATAGCTGTACCTGTCATTCCTGAAAGCTTTTTATACATTCTGAAATAATTTTGGAATGTTATTGTTGCTAATGTTTTTGATTCATCTGCTATTTTAACTCTTTCTTTAGCTTCAATAGCTTGGTGAAGTCCATCATTATATCTTCTACCGTGCATTATACGACCTGTAAATTCATCTACAATTAAAACCTGTCCATCTTTTACGATATAGTCAATCTCATTTTTCATAACACCGTGTGCTCTTAAAGCTTGATGTACGTGGTGTACTATTGTAGAGTTCTCTATATCATTATAATTTTCTAATCCAAAAGCTTTTTCTGCTTTTGCTATACCCTTTTGTGTAAGAGTTGCTGATTTTGCTTTTAAATCAACTATATAGTCATATTTTTCATTATCTTCTTCTTGTTCTTCATCTTTTACATCTTCTTCTACTATAACCTTTTTCTCTAATCCTCTTACAAAATTATCTGCTTTTTTATATAAATCTGATGATGCATTTGCTCTACCTGATATTATAAGTGGAGTACGAGCCTCATCAACTAAAATACTGTCTATTTCATCTACTATTGCATAATGTAATTCTCTTTGAACTAATTGATTTTTATAAACTACCATATTATCTCTCAAGTAATCAAATCCAAATTCGTTGTTTGTTCCATAAGTTATATCACAATTATATGCCTCTTGTTTCTTCTTTGGGTCTAATCCTGGTAATACAAGACCTACTGATAGTCCTAAAAATTTATATAGTTTTCCCATCCATTCACTATCACGTTTTGCTAAGTAGTCATTTACTGTTACAACGTGAACACCTTTTCCTTCAAGTGCATTTAGATATACTGGTAATGTTGCTACTAATGTTTTTCCTTCTCCTGTTTTCATTTCTGCAATTCTACCTTGATGAAGTATAATTCCACCTATTAATTGCACATCAAAGTGTCTCATTCCTAGAACTCTCTTTGATGCTTCACGAACTACCGCAAATGCTTCTGGTAAAATATCATTTAGTGTCTTTCCATCACTTAGTTGCTTTTTAAATTCTTGTGTTTTTTCTCTTAACTGACTATCTGATAATTTTGACATACTCTCTTCTAAATCGTTAATTTTTTTTACTATTGGCTTTACCTTTTTTACTTCTCTATCGCTATAAGATTTTATTAAACTCATTATATTTCATTCCTCTCAGCATAATTTTATTTTAATACAAATACTACTATAACACGAAACTTTCAATTTATCAAGTTTTTTTGCATATTTTTCATCAAAAAACATAAATTTTATTAGGTGATGATATGTTTATTTTTAATGTAAAACTTAACAAAAACGCTATATCTAAGATATTATTTATCATAATGTTAATAGTTATAGTGGCAATATTTTTATTTGGGGTATATGTAATATTTGTAAAAAATGATTCTTCTTTTACTATATCTGATAGTATAAAATCTGATGATGTATTTGAAGTAACTGAAAGTAATTATGCTAATGTTTTAAAAGCAGCCAACGATAACATAGATTCATACATTGGTTGCAAAGTACATATTAAAGGATATGTGTATAGACTTATAGATTTTGAAGAAAATCAATTTGTCATAGCAAGAAATATGCCTATCTCTCAAGATATGCAATCATTAGTTGTAGGATTTTTATGTGAGTATGATAATGCTATGGACTTCAAAGATGGAGCTTGGGTAGATATTGTAGGAGAAATCACAAAAGGAAATTTTAAAGGAGATATTGCTATGCTAAAAATTATATCTATCAAAGAGACAGAAGAACCCGAAAACCCTTACGTCTCTCTACCAGATGATACATATATTCCAACAAGTAATATGTTCTAACTCTCATTTTTCTCCTAATATCACCTTCATAACTCCGCCATCAATCACATCACTGAAAACATTTTTTAAAATAATCAACAATATAGGACCAACAAACATTCCTACTACACCAATTAATCTAAATCCCGTATACATTGCTATAATTGTAAAAATAGGGTGAATTCCTATGTTCCCACTTACAATTCTAGGCTCTAATAATTGTCTTGTCACACTCATTATTATCCATAACACTATTATACTAATGCCTAATTTCAAATTACCATTTAACGAAGAAATTACAGCCCACGGTACCATTGCTGTTCCTGACCCCAATATTGGTAAAGCATCTACAAAAGCGATGCCCAATGCTATTAATAATGGATACCCTACATTTAAACCTGCAAATTGTATTACATATAATCCTATAAGTGATATTAAAAACGAAATTAAAATTAATATAATTTCTGCTTTTAAATATCCTCCTAATGTTTTTGTTATTGCTCTCATCTGAGAGCTTATTTTTTTTACCCACTTCTCTGGAAAATGATGTTCCAATTCATCTAACATATAAATTTTGTCTGTACAAATAAAATACAATGATAACACAAAAACTACAAAATATATTGCAATAGTTGGTATTGATGAAAACACCTTCAACACGCCAGAAACGACTTTTTGTAAATATTCTGATATTTTCTCAAGTAATGAAAATGCAGTATTTTCCACTATATGAGAAATTTCAGATGGTATTTTCATTTGATTAAAATTAAATTTTTCTACTAAAGCTTGTACTTGACTATATGCTTTCTCATAATACTCATTAAAACTTCCTAATAAATTCGTAGATTCTGATATTATTGTTACTACTCCCCATATCAATATTCCCAAAATACTTCCAAAAACTAATAAAAAAACTATTATAGAACTAAATTTTCTTGATATTTTTAAATGAGTCATTAGCCACTTTATTAAAGGTTCCATTATTAGTGAAATTATAAATGCTATCAAAAAAGGCATAAAAAATATTGCCAATTTTAACAAACATATTATTCCCACAACAATTAATATTAAATAAAATATTCTTTTTATAACACTTGTCCAATATGTATTTTGTTGTAACATAAATATTCTCCTTTACATATATTATATGAAATAAGAATATAATTTATACTAACTTAAATTAATAAAATTTCCATAAGAGCTAGACTTTTTATATTGCATATCTAACTCTTACAATAAATATTATTTCAAAGCTTTATTCATAACCTCCGAAAAATACTTCATACTATTCAAACATTGTTCTAATGTATTTCCTGTAGAGCCTACCTCAATTATACAAGCTGCTTTTCCAAGGTGTTGATTATATCTCGAATTTCTTACAATCATCGGCTTAAATAAATCTGGATACAACTCATTTGCTACACTTTGCAATTTAACAGCAAATTTCAAATTAGATTGCCAATTTGGATGATACAACCCTCCACCATTAGTTCCCATAACAAACATAATTTGAGCACAATATTCATCTCCTATCTTAACAGTAGGAGCATACGAACTATTACTTCCAATTGCATCTCTATGTAAATCTATAATAATATCTGCTGGTGTTTCTTTTAATATACCAGAAACAGTAGCTAAAGAACGTGTATATGAGCCACTATATGATGGATAATCGTGATAATTCCTATTATGCACAGTATTAAAGCCATATTGCTTTAAATAATCATTCAACTCATCTCCCACTCGTGAAACATTATACTTTAAATCCGTTGTTCTAAAATTACCTGTTGCTTTATATGAATATTCTTTACTTGGTGTATAGCTTTCGCAAGTATGTGTGTGAAATATTATTACATTAGATTTATCTATATCTAAACTATCTGGATTTAATACATCATCAGTTAATTCAAAATCAGTTTCATTCTTTATCTTGACTCCCTTATATTTTTTTGTATATTTTTCAACTAAAGGATTTTTTGTTACAACTTCTGTTTTTACATCTGTCTCTGCCTTTTCCAACTCCTTTTGCTCTTTAGTAGTCTCCTCCTCACTTTTTTCATTATCATTTGCTAATTCTAAATTTGTATTATCTTCTTTTGATATTTGTATATCTGGTCTCATTACAGCAAGCTCTGTACCTAATGCCGATTTAAACATTTCCGTTATAAACTCATCATCTGCAGTATCATTATTTTCATCTATTAACTCACTAACATTATTCCTTTGATTTACATTCTTAGCTATTGGTAATTCTAAATCTATTGGATATATAACATAATCATTTATTATATTTGCTATCTTACTTATTATATTTACATTTTTTAACTCAATCTTTTCATTATTAAAAAAATATCTATTACCCCCATATATAACAAAAGCTATAATTATAAAGGCACCCAGATATTTTAACAAATCTTTTATCCTTATAACAGCTATATTGAACATATATAATCTCCTTGTCCCCTCTATATTATATATATTCATTTCTTATTAATTTATTACTTTTTTATATATAAAAAAAGTTGCAAACCTGCAACTTTTTATTTTGCATAGTCTACAACTCTTTTTTCTCTAATTATATTTACCTTTATTTGACCTGGATAATCCATTTCTTCTTCTATTCTCTTAGAAACCTCTCTAGCTAATATTGTCATTTCGTCATCTGTTATTTTTTCTGGTTTCACAATTATTCTAACTTCACGTCCTGCTTGTATAGCAAAAGATTTTTCTACTCCGTCAAATGATTCTGCAATAGATTCTAATGTTTCTAATCTCTTTATGTATGCTTCCAATGTTTCTCTTCTTGCTCCAGGTCTTGATGCTGAAATAGCATCTGCTGCTTGTACTAGAACTGCTTCCATTGTTTGTGGTTCAACATCACCGTGATGTGCTTCTACTGCATTTATAACAAGTGGATTTTCTTTATATCTTTTTAGAATATCTACTCCTATTTGTATATGAGTACCTTCCATATCGTGGTCTAATGCTTTTCCAATATCGTGTAGCAATCCTGCTCTTCTAGCTCTCTTAGCATCTAATCCTAATTCTTCTGCCATTATTCTTGCTAAATTTGATACTTCTATTGAATGACTTAAAACATTTTGACCATAACTTGTCCTATATTTTAATTTTCCTAGTAATTTTATAATATCTGGATTTAAATTATTAACCCCTGTCTCTAATGCTGCTCTTTCTCCTTCTTCTTTTATTATTTGATTTAATTCCTCTTTTGCCTTTTCTACCATTTCTTCTATTTTAGCTGGATGTATCCTTCCATCATCAATCAATTTTTCAAGAGCTATTCTTGCAACTTCTCTTCTTAGTGGGTCAAATCCCGATAATATTACAGCTTCAGGTGTATCATCAATTATTAAATCTATTCCTGTAAGTGTTTCTAATGCTTTAATATTTCTTCCTTCTCTACCAATTATTCTTCCTTTCATATCGTCATTTGGTAAATTTACTATTGATACAGTAGTTTCAGATGTGTGGTCAGCTGCACATTTTTGTATAGCATAACTTATAACTTCTTGAGCATTTTTGGCTGATTCCTCCTTAGACTTTTGATTTAAGTCCCTTATTATTTTTGCCTTTTCCTCGGTAATTTGCTTTTCTACCTGATTTAACAATAGTTGTTTTGCTTCCTCCTTGCTTAGTGTTGCAATTTTTTGAAGTTCTTGTTCTTGCTTTTCATACAGCTCCTCAACTTCTCCTTTTCGAAGTTCTAAATTTTGATATTCGCGCTCTATATCCTTTTCTTTTTGTTCTAAATTTTCCGCGCGCTTTTCTAAATTTTCTTCTTTTTGAATCATTCTTGATTCCTGTCTTTGTACTTCGCTTCTTCTTTCTTTAATCTCTTTATCTAATTCATTTCGATTTTTCATAATTTCTTCTTTAGCTTTTATGATTTCTTCTTTTTTCATATTTTCTGCTTCAATTTTTGCTAAATCAACTAATCTCTTGGCTTCTTGTTCTGCTCCTTGAATTTTAGATTCTGCAATTTTTTTTCTTAGCATCATACCTAAGAAAGTCCCAATTGCTATTGAGATTAAGAAAGTAGCTACTATGATTATACTGTTATTCATAATCATACACCTCTTTCTTATTAAATTTTCAATGTACGAATAAATATATAATAATATAAATGTGTGTCTTTATTTTACTAAATATATTTCTCTACCCATATAGTATATAATTATTATTGAAAACTGTCAAGGGGTATATGTAAAATTTAAACTGAATTTATTTACTCAAAAATGCACCTCCAAATATCAAATTTTGTCTAACATTTGGGGTGCATTTCATTATTATAAAATACTTTTTATTAATTAATTATCTTCCTCTTCTAGTTTCTTTATTTCACTTTCTTCTAGTCCTGTCGCTTGTATAATTTGTTCTACTGGTATTTTCATTTTCAATAACTTCTTCGCTATCCTTATTCTTTCTTGTTTTTCTCCTTCTGCTTCTCCTTCTGCCAAACCTTCTCTTCTTGCACTTTGTTCATACGAATATTGGTCTCTCAAAAATGCTTCTCGCGATTCTACTAATCTTCTAAAATCTTCATCTCCACTTAAATATTCT
>CANQRS010000007.1 GCA_947626295.1 uncultured Clostridia bacterium | reverse complement strand
CTCATATGACTCTTTCCCTATTGATTTTTATTATTGTTCTTCAACTTCTTGAGGTAATAGTTCGATACTTACAACTTTACCACCGTCACTTGTTCTCATTAAAGTAACTCCTTGCGTAGTTCTTCCAAGTACACTTACTTCATTAACATTTAATCTAATAATTGTTCCAGTATCAGTTATTAACATAACATCTTCATCACCATTTGTTATTTTAACTCCTACAAGTTTACCTGTCTTAGGTGTAATCTTATATGTTAAAACTCCTTTTCCTCCTCTGATTTGAACTCTATATTCATCTGTTTCCGTCCTTTTTCCAAATCCATTTTCTGTAATAGCAAGAAGCGTAGCTTTTCCTCCGCTAATAATAGATTCCATTCCTATTACTTCGTCATCTTCATCTATTCTAATTCCTATAACTCCTTGAGCTGTCCTTCCTATTGGTCTAACTTCCTTTTCATCAAATGTAATACATAATCCATTTCTTGTAACAAGTATAACATTATCTTCTCCATCTGTTAATTTAACAGAAATCAACTTATCATCATCTTTTAAAGTAATAGCTTGTAAACCGGTTTTTTTAGATGAATTATATTCAACTAAAGCTGTCTTTTTAATCAATCCGTTCTTTGTTCCCATTAATAAATATTTTCCTTCAGCAAAATTTTGAATTGGGATAACAGCTGATATTCTTTCTCCTGCATTTAAACTTAACAAATTAACTATTGCCGTACCTTTAGCTGTTCTTCCTGCTTCTGGTATTTCATAACATTTTAATTTATACAATTTTCCTTCATTACTAAAGAATAATATTGTATCGTGAGTAGATGCTGTAAATATTTGTTTAACAAAATCACCTTCTCTAGTTGCAATACCAGTAATACCTTTTCCTCCTCTTCTTTGGCTTCTATATGTATCAATAGGCATTCTTTTTATATAACCTAAATGTGTTAATGTTACAACAGTTTGCTCTTCTTTTATAAGGTCTTCTATCTCAAATTCTCCTTCTGCAGGCTTAATTAATGTTTTTCTTTCATCACCAAACTTATCTCTGATTTTTATAAGTTCTTCTTTAATTACAGAAAATACTAATGTTTCACTATTTAGAATATCTCTCAAATGTGCTATTAATTTCATTAACTCATTATATTCTTCTTCAATCTTTTCTCTTTGCAATCCTGATAATGTTCTTAATCTCATATCCAATATTGCCTGTGCTTGAATATCAGTTAATCCAAATCTCTCCATTAATCTTTCTTTTGCATCATCATAAGAACTACGAATTATTTTTATAACTTCATCTATATTGTCTATAGCAATTCTTAAACCTTCCAAAATATGAGCTCTAGCTAAAGCCTTATCTAAATCAAATTGAGTTCTACGAAGAACTACATTTTTTCTATGTTCTATATAAACATCTAAACATTGTCTTAATGTTAATATTTTAGGTTCTCCGTCAACAAGTGCTAACATAATAATACCAAAGCTTGTCTGCATTTGTGTATTTTTTAATAATTGATTTAATACAACCTGTGCATTAGCATCTTTCTTTAATTCTATTACCATTCTAACTTTATGCTCTCTATCTGACTCATCTCTTATTTCTGAAATACCTTCAATGCGCTTTTCTCTAACTAGATGAGCTATATTCTCTATTAATTTTGCTTTATTTACTTGATATGGTAATGATGAAACTACTATTCTTTGTTTATTATTACTCATTTCTTCAATTTCTGTTTCTGCTCTTAAAATTATTTTTCCGCGACCAGTCTCATAAGCATTTTTTATTCCTTCTTTTCCAACTATTATTCCTGCCGTAGGAAAATCTGGTCCCTTTATAACTTCCATTAAATCTTCATTAGAAACTTCATCTTCATCAATTATTTTTATTATTCCATTAATTACTTCTGTTAAATTATGTGGTGGAATATTTGTTGCCATTCCAACTGCTATACCAGATGACCCATTTACTAAAAGTGCTGGTATCTGTGCTGGTAAAACTGTTGGCTCTTGTAATCTATCATCAAAGTTAGGCATAAAATCTACTGTATTTTTTTCAATATCTGTCATCATTGACTCAGCTAATTTAGAAAGTCTTGCCTCTGTATAACGATATGCAGCCGCTGGGTCACCATCTACTGAACCAAAATTTCCGTGTCCATCAATTAACATATACCTCATAGAAAAATCCTGTGCAAGTCTTACCATTGCATCATAAACTGAAGCATCTCCGTGTGGATGATATCTACCTAAAACGTCTCCAACTGTTGTTGCAGACTTTCTATATGGTTTATCTGATGTTAATCCATCTTCGTGCATAGTATATAAAATTCTTCTATGTACAGGTTTTAATCCATCTCTTGCATCTGGCAATGCACGTTGTACAATTACACTCATTGCATAATCTATATATGCAGATTGCATTTCTTCATTAATATCTCTTTCTATTATCTTTCCATCTTGTCTTTCTGCCATTATTTCAACCTCTTTTCATCTATTTTATCCATATCGTATTATACTAAATAAATTTAATTTTTGCAAGGAAAACAATACAATTTTTATTCGTTTTTCCACAAAATTTCACAACTTTATTTTACCAAACTCAACTTATTAAGTAAATCCTTTTGTTCCTCATTTAAATTAAAACTTTTACCATTATTTTTTATTAAATTATGCAAAATTTCAATATTTCTAGCCTCATTAAGTGTATTTTCTAGCGGTATTAAATCTTTTAATTCGCTTTTTATTTGACTATATTCTTTGTCCATATTATTAAAATCTTGATTATTATAATATTGTTTCCATTTATTAATTGCATCATCTAAATCTGTTGAAATTAAAATTTGATTAGACAACTTAGATTCTATATTATTTTCTATGCTATTTAAAATACTATCCTTGCCTATTTGTATTATATCCATTACTTTAGAATTTACCTTTCCACTTCTATTTAATTTATCAAAAATATTATCCAATACTTCTGATACAGAATCAATTATGCCTCCCCTTTTTATAGCTTCATTCACTTGATTAACATTTTCAAAATTTCCACTAAAAATTCCAATTAAACTTTTTCCCGTGTCAATTGCTTTTTCTATACTCTTAGAAATTCCATCTTTAAAACCCAAATTAATTATATTATCCTTTAAGTCTATTATTGTGTCCTCTATATAATCTGGGAGTAAACATCTTATTCCTATATCCAATCCTCTATCAATAGTTTGCCCCAACATATTATCTAGGAAAAAATTTTGCTCTTTACTTAATTCCATATTATTTTGAATATTATTTTCTAATGCTAATTCCATTTAACTCTCCTTTTATTTTTTTATTTATAATATATTTATTATTCCTTACTTTAATCTTTCCCAATAAATTATAATCTTTAAAATAATTTTTTAATATTTTATAATTTATTTGATATTCACCTTGCTGTATAAATATAAAATTTATTCTTTTTATTTTCACAAAATATCTTGATTTCATATTTTGTAATATTTTTGTAATATTTCTTATTGAATCAAAATTGCAATCAATAATAATAAATATTTTCGTGGCATATTTTATTTTCTTATTTATATTATATAAATTAAAAATATAAACATTTCTTTTTGAATTCAACCATTTCTCTATAATCTTTTCATTTAATTGTGTAATTATAATAACTTTATTTTGTATTACTTTTTTATTATTCTTTATATCTTTTTTATATTTCACTAATTCATTATTTTTATTTGCAATAATTTCTCTCAAATCACCTTTATTATTTTTTATTCCTTTTTTGTATTTTGATAATTCATCATCTTTATTAACAATAACTTTTTTCAAGTCATTAATTTCCTTTAATAATATTTCTTCTCGAGAAATGTTACTATCTTTTATTTCTTTTACAAATTCTTCAAATTTTATTTCATCATTATAAAAAATTTTTTTCACATTTTCATTATATAATGTTTTTTCCATATCTTCATCTTTATTTTTCAAAATAAAAAATATTTTTATTTCACTATTTATAAATTTGATATTTTTTATTAATTGTTCTATCTTCATTTCTCCTGGTAAGTCCTCATTAATAATTATTACATCAAAATCTTTTTCTATTTTTAATACATCTATAATCGCTTCTTTATATTGAATATCTTTTTCAAAAACTTTAAAATCTTTAATTTTTTTTAATCTCTCGTTAAGTTCCAAACTTCCTATTGCCGTAAGGACTTTTTGCATTTCAGCCTTCCTCCTCTATTAATTTTTTCTCCTTTTCTGACGCTTCTACCTTTACTAAAATATGGTCATCTCCAACCATCATTAAACACTCGCCTCTTTTCAAAGATTTCATTTCAATCTTTTCTTTTTCTGATAGATTAATATTTTCTGATAAAATTTTTATATTCTCTTCTTCTAATGAAAAGAAGGTTTTTATACTTGAATTATTTAAAATACTTTTTCCATAAGTTCCATTTTCTAAACTAAACAAATCTGAAATATCTTGTGTAATTGCTACACCACTTCCTCCATATTTTCTAATAGTTTTAAATATTTTATAAATAAAAGATGCAACCTCCTTATTAGATGTTACTCCAATTAATCTCCAAATTTCGTCCATATATATTGCCTTTTTTGATTTTCTATTTATTTTTATTAAATCCCAAAATAAATCGATGAAAAGCCACATACCATATTTTAAATTTTCTTCTCCTAATTCGTATACATCGGCAATAATTAACTTATTAGAAATAGTAACATTTGTATATTCATTAAAAAATTTTAATGACCCTTTTACAAATGGAATTAATTTTATTTTAAATTTTTGAGTTCTTTTATCTTTTTCAAAAATATTATATAAATCTTCTAACAATGGCATTTCTTTACTTGACCTAAATCTCTTTGAAATAATTTTCTCTTTATCCTCTATAAATAAACTTTCATCGCTAAAATTTATACCCTTTAAACTGTATGTTTCTATTAATTTTTCTTCTAACAATGCTTTTTCTTCCTCATTTAGTTCTCCAAAAATCAAATTAAAAAATCCTATTAACTTAGATATCTTAGTAGCTAAGTATCCATTTTCTCCATCTTCTAAACTTTCTTCTCTTATTTCCATTATATTAATATATGTTTCAGATGATGGTCCAATTTTTATTTCTACTCCTTGTAAATTTTTACAAATTTTTGTATATTCTCTTTCCGGGTCAATCACATATTGTTCAATACCCAAAAGTCTATACCTTAATATTAATAATTTAGTATAAAATGATTTCCCTGCACCACTTGTTCCAAATATACACATATTTGCATTTTTATATTTATTTGTGTCATATCTATCTACAAAAATTAATGAATTATTATAAATATTCTGTCCTATAAAAATTCCATTTTCATCAAAAATTGATGTTGATATAAATGGATATGTTGCTAGTAAACCTGATGTTAAAATATTTCTTTTGGCTGACATTTTTATATCCATACTATTTTGCATTAATGGTAAACAGGATTTAAAAACTTGTTCTTCTCTAAAATTTGCTCTTCTTGTCATTAACCCTTTACTCTGCATTATCCCTTCTATTTTACTTAAAGCATATTCTAACTCTTTTATTTCCTCAGCATAAACATCGATATAAATATATAAAAAATACAAATCTTCATTATTAACCTGCATTTCTTTTCTAATATATTTTGCATCATTATATGTAAAAATTGCTATATCAATATCTTGTCTATTTTGATTATTTGATTGTATATCAACTCCTACATTTCCTATATGATATGTTAAATCTTTTATTGTTTTATATTGATTTTGTTTTTCATAAAACATAGATATATTCATATTTATATTTGTTTCAATTAAAGATTTTAAAATTAAATCTTCTTGTTCTCTGTAATAATTTATAACTATTAAACCAGAATAATACATATTATCTATTTCTATATACTTTGGATTTTGCATATTTATATATGCTGGTGATATCAAATCTTTTTCTTGTAATATACCTGTAATAAATTCTTCCTTTTCAACTAAATCTTTTTTTTGGCTTTTTATATTTATCTCCTCCCACTTATTGCAAAAAAAATAATCTCGAATTAAAAAAAGAAAACAATATTTTTTCTGCTTCAATTTTCTTATTAATATTTTTTATTGAATTTCCGCATCTTAGTAAACACTCTTTTATTTTAAAAAATTTATCATTTAATTCTTCTATTATTAATTCTTCTCTCATAAAATTTTCCGAATTTTGTGTTGATGAAATTACAATATAAAAATCTTTTGTTGCAGATGTTTTTAATGAATTTAATTTATTAATTAATTCTATATAATCTTCTGCTATTGAATTTAAAAATTTTTTATTTTCTTTTTTTAAATTCTCTTTTATATTATCAATATTTTTTTGTAAATCTTCTTTATTACTTTGAATTAATATTTGAATATCAAAATTACACGTTTTTAAAAAAATTTTATATGAATTTAAAATACTTTCTTTTTCAAAATCTGATTTTAAATTAAAATTTATAGGTATTACTTTTATTATTTTTATATATTTATTATTTTTTAATTTTATAATACCATTACTTAAAATTTCTTCGACTTGTATCCATTCTTGAACAGTAATATTTTTTGATTGCATATTTTTAATTCCTTCCATATTTTTGATTAATAATGATTTTAAAAATAAACTTTGAATAAAGATTTTAGATTTTAATATATAATTATATTATCACAAAATTTTAATTTGTCAAGAAAAATCGTTCGACAAAATTTTACATTTTTTTCCTTTTAATTTTTTGAATAAAATTTTTTATATATACCATAATATTATTGTAAGGTTAATAATAGTTGAACAAAGAAAATTATTAGGTTAATTTTGCTTTAGCAAATAATTGTTATATCAATTATTATTAGCTTATTAATTCTCAAGCAAAAATGTATAATGGCTTTGATAAAAGGTCATTATATGTTGGCGATAAGAATATATTATGTGTAGGCAAGCTATATAATTTTATATGGTTACAATATATGTAATATATTCGAGTTAAGATTATTCTTATATTTCTTAATGGTTTTTACTAGTCCTATATGGATGAATAAAGCTATTAAAAGTGTATTAATAGTCGAGCGACTGATTAATATATTTGGTATATAGCTTATTTATATAGCAATATATATTAGGTTAGATTATTAGATATATTAGTTTTAGCTGAGATTATTATTAGCTTTACCGATTAATGGCAGGGAATTTAAATTCTCTGCCATTAAATTTATACATCTAAATTTTTAACATATTTAGCATTTTTTTGTATAAAATCTTTTCTTGGTTCTACTTCATCTCCCATAAGAACAGTAAAAATCTCATCAGCTTTTATTGCATCTTCCATAGTGACTTTTACCAAAATTCTTGTTTCTGGATTCATAGTAGTTTCCCATAATTGTTCTGGATTCATTTCACCTAAACCTTTATATCTTTGTAGCCCTAGCTGTTCCCTAGCAATTCCCTTTTCTTCTAACTCTTTATAAGCTTTTGTTAAATCATCATCAGTATAACAATAAATATCATCCATACCTTTTTTAGATAATTTATATAATGGTGGTTGAGCTAAATACACATTGCCATTTTCTATTAAAGGTCTCATATATCTAAAGAAAAATGTCAATAACAAAGTTCTAATATGTGCACCATCAACATCAGCATCTGCCATAATTATTACTTTTCCATATCTAATTTTTGTAATATCAAAATCTGCACCTATACCAGCTCCAACTGCAACAATTACAGGATTTAATTTATCATTTCCATAAATCTTATCTGCTCGTGCCTTTTCAACATTTAACATTTTTCCCCATAAAGGCAATATTGCTTGTATTTTTCTATCTCTACCTTGTTTTGCACTACCTCCTGCTGAATCTCCTTCGACAATAAATACTTCACAATTCATTGGATTTTTGTCACTACAATCTGCAAGTTTTCCTGGTAATGTTGTAGTTTCTAATGCACTTTTTCTTCTTACTAATTCACGAGCCTTTCTTGCTGCTTCCCTAGCTCTTGAAGCACTTATACATTTATCTAATATCGCTTTTACAACCTGTGGATTTTCTTCAAAAAATGTTGATAACACTTCATTTACTGTACTAAATACTACACCCGTAACTTCACTATTTCCTAATTTTGTTTTAGTTTGTCCTTCAAATTGTGGTTCTTTTACCTTTACAGAAACTACTGCCGTAATACCTTCCCTAATATCCTCACCTTGTAAATTACTATCTTTTTCTTTTAAAATTTTATGCGACCTTGCATAATCATTAAATACTTTTGTTAATGCTCTTTTAAATCCTTCTAAATGTGTTCCACCTTCTACAGTATTTATATTATTAACAAATGTATAAATATTTTCAGAATAACTTGTAGTATATTGAATTGCTATTTCAACTGGAACATTTCCATCTTTTTCAATATAAATTGGTTCTTTATTTATTTTTTCTTTATTTTTATTCAAATATTCTACAAAAGATTTTAATCCACCTTCAAAACAAAATTCTGATTTTTTTGGTGTTTCTTCTCTTTTATCTTCAATAACAATTTTCAATCCCTTTGTTAAAAATGCTATTTCTCTCATTCTATTTTCAAGTGTTTCAAATTCATAATTTGTAGTTTCGAAAATGCTACTATCCGCAAGGAATTTTACCTTTGTTCCTGTTTTTTTTGTCTCTCCTATTTTCTTTATACTTTGTGTTGTTTTTCCTTTTTCAAAACGCAACTGATAAATTCCACCTTCTCTTTGAACAGTAACTTCTGTCCATTCTGATAAAGCATTAACTACAGATGCTCCAACTCCGTGCAATCCTCCAGAAACTTTATATCCACTATCTCCACCAAATTTACCACCGGCGTGTAATACAGTATAAACTGTTTCTACTGTAGATTTACCTGTTTTAGGGTGAGTTTCAACTGGAATTCCTCTTCCATTGTCCTCTACTGTTACAATATTTCCATCTTCTATTGATATATTAATCTCTGTACAATATCCGGCTAAAGCTTCATCTACACAGTTATCTACAATCTCGTATACCATATGGTGAAGTCCTCTTACTGATGTACTTCCTATATACATTCCTGGTCTTTTTCTTACTGCTTCCAAACCTTCTAATACTTGAATTTGTTCTGCACCATATTCGTGTTCATACTTTTCCATATATGCCATCCTTTCCTCTCAAATAAATTTTGTCTTGGATATTTTTTTAACTACTCTATATGATAAATTTTTTTTTCAAATTTGTCAAATCTTTTTTCAAAAATTTTTAAATTTTTATAATATTACAAAAATATTACATTAAAAAAATACTTTTCCATTACTAACATTAAATAGCTTAAACTCAGCATTCTCTAGTTCAAATTTATGTGTGCAAGTAATAATTACCTGTGTATCTTTTATATTTTCTAAAAAATTTTTCCTTCTACTTTCATCAAGTTCTGACATAAAATCATCTAACAATAAAATTGGATTTTCTCCTATTTCATCATATATAACTTGTAACTCTGCTAATTTTAAAGAAAGAATTGAAGTTCTATGTTGACCTTGAGAACCATAAACATTTATTAATAAATCATTTATAAAAATACTAAAGTCATCTCTATGTATCCCCTTTGTTGTATATCCTTTTAATATATCCAACTTTTTCCTCTCTTTTAACAATAATAAAAATTTATTTTTATCCATACAATCTGATGTATATTTTATATCAATTTCCTCATTATTATTTGTAATATTTTTGTGAATATTTATTATTTTATTTTTTATTTTTTCTATAAATTCAAATCTATATTTATAAATTTCATATCCATACTCTGCTAATTTTTCATCATATATTTCTAATAAATCATTATTCTGATTTTCTATTTTTTTTAAATATGTATTTCTTTCATCTAAAACTTTTAAATATAAATTATAAATATAAGTATATTTAGGTCTTAACTGACTTATCATAACATCTAAAAATTTTCTTCTATTCTGTGGTCCACCTTTTAATATATTTATATCATCTGGTGTAAAAATTACAACATTTATATTTCCTAATAATTCACTTAATTTTTTTATTTTTATTCCATTTACTAAAATATTTTTTTTATTTTCTAAATTAATGATTATATTTCCGTCTCTATCTGATTTTTCAAAATTAATTTCCAATTTAGAATTATTTTTATTAAAATTAATTAATTCTTTTTCTTTATTAGTCCTAAAAGATTTTCCTATACTACTTAAATATATTGCCTCAATTATATTTGTTTTTCCCTGTGCATTTTGTCCATAAAATATATTAATATTTTTATTTAATTCTATTTTTTCATTTTCATAATTTCTAAAATTTTCAATTTTTATATTTTTTATCCACATATTATTCACCTTATGTTCATAAATATTTAATTTTTATTATTTTTTATATGTAAAGTTACATTATTTATAATAAAAAAATGGCTTATTTTCGATTTTCGCGTCTCGTTTTTTTATGAAATCTAATTTTTTTGAATTTTTTCTAATTTTTTTAGTATATAATATAAGTTATCCACAAAATATTAATAATTTGTGGATAACTGTTTATTATTATTCATTTTTTAATCTTATTGGTAAAATCATATATACATATTCATTATTTTCTACAGACTTTATTAAACAAGGTGATATATTTGTTCCAAACTCTATAAAAACTTCTTCATCATCTATTGCTTTTAAAGAATCTAAAAAATATTTTGGATTAAATCCTGCTTCTAAATATTTTCCTTCTGTAGAAATATATACATCTTCTTTAGCTTCACCAGTTTGATTTATACAAGATATTGTCATCTTCCCTATATCAACAGAAACTTTAACTGGATATTTTTTTTCTTTTTCTATACTTGATGAAGAAATTAAACTTATTCTTTCAAAGCTATTTAATAAATCAGATTTATTTACTCTTACTCTTGTTTGCCAATTATTTGGTATTACAGAATTATAATTTAAAAATTCTCCATCTAATATTCTTGTAACTAATTTACAATTTTCCATTTCAAATAATGCTTGATTTTTTGAAACACCAATTTTTATTTCATCAAACGAATCAGATACAATTTTTATAACCTCATTTAATGTTTTAGCAGGTATAACAGATTTAAAATCATTTACAGGAACTGGTAAATTTATAGTTCTTAAAGCCAATCTAAATCCATCTATTGCAACAACATTTAATTTATTATCTTTTATTTCAAATAAACATCCTGAAAATATAGGTCTATTTTCATCGCTGCTAACAGCAAAAATCGTTCTTCTAATAATACTTTTTAAAGCACTTTGCTCTAATTTTATAGAATTTTCTACTTCTATTTTTGGTAATTCTGGAAATTCATCTGGATTCATAGTTGCTAATTTATATAAAGCTCCTTCACATTCAATAGTAAGTAAATTATTTTCATTTATTCCAATATTTATTTCTGTATTTGGTAATTTTCTAATAATCTCTGTAAACATAGTTGCATTAACTACTGTACTTCCATTTTCTATAATTTTACATTTCATTGTATATTCTACACCTATTTCTAAATCATAAGTTGTAAGTTTTATTTCATCTTCATTAGTTTGAATTAATATTCCTTCAAGTATAGGCATAGTAGTTTTACTAGCTACTCCTTTTACTACGGAATTCAGAGCTTTTATAATTGTGTCTTTATAACAAACAAACTTCATTTTTATCATCCTTTCATTTTTTTGGTTCTGGCGCTATATATATTTTATAATATTAATTAATATATATAGTAGTAGTAGTAGTAGGTATTGTGGAAACTGTGGAAAACTATGTGGAAAACTTGCGTCCGTACGTTTTTTTGTGTGGACAAGTCTGTGGATAAATAAGGGTAGTTATCCACAGTTTCCACTTTTAAAAGTGGAAAATTGGTTATCAACAGTTTATCAACACGTTATCCACAAAGGGTATGTGGATAACTAATGTGTTGCTTCCGTAAGAAAAGATTGATTATCAAAAATAGAACAAATTTTTTTACAAACTTTTCTTTGATTAAGTTTCAATTTTGGTTTAAATTTCAATTATTCTTTATTCAAGATAATGTTTTTCACACTTTCCACAATTAACTTTGTATTATTTTTTTCTTTTATCTCTTTTTCAATTTTTTTATAAGCGTGCATTACAGTAGAATGGTCTCGATTACCAAAATCAATTCCTATCTGTGGAAATGACATATTAGCTACTTCTCTACACAAATACATTGCTATTTGTCGTGGAAATGCTATATCATTTGAACGTTTTCCACCTGCTAAATCTTTTTTGTCAATACTAAAATATTTTGCAACAACTTCTTGTATTGAATCAGATGAAATTACTTTTTCCCTTTTTGCAATAAATTCGTTTATAACATTTTCTGCAAGTTCTATAGTTATTGGACTATGAGTAAGTGATGCCCTTGCTACAATTTTGTTAAACACACCTTCTAGTTCTCGAATATTTGAATCAATTTTTGTTGCAATATTTGCTAGTATTGAGTCATCTATTATAATACCTTCATCCAAAGCTTTTTTTCTAAGTATTGCAACTCTTGTTTCATAATCTGGACAAGATATATCTGCAAGTAATCCCCATTCAAATCTTGATTTTAGCCTATCTTCCAAAAATGGAATATCTCTAGGAGGTTTATCACTAGAGATTATTATTTGTTTTCCATTTTCATACAATGTATTGAATGTATGGAAAAATTCTTCTTGGACTCTTTCTTTTTTCGCAATAAACTGAATATCGTCTATTAATAATGCATCAGCATTTCTATATTTGTTTCTAAAAGGGTCATTTTTTCCATCTCTAATTGAGTTGATTAAGTGATTGGTAAATTTTTCTGATGTAACATAGACAATATTCATTGTTCTATTGTTTGATAATATTCTATTACCAATAGCTTGCATTAAGTGAGTTTTTCCTAGCCCAACACCACCATAAATAAATAAAGGGTTGTAGGTTTTTGCAGGATTATCTCCTACTGCTAATGCTGCAGCGTGTGCAAAACGATTATTGTTCCCAACAACAAATGTATCAAATGTATATTTTGGATTTAAAGATTGTTGTGAGTAATCTATTTCTTCTTCTGAATTTGTACTTGATATAACTTCTTGAGTTTTCTCTTCGGTAACGTCATCACTATCTAATGCGTGAACAGAAAAGGTAAAATCTCTGTTAGTTATATATTTGAGTGCATTTAAAAGCAAACTAGCATATCTCGTTTCTGCTGGTTCTTTAACATAGCGAGATTCACATTTAAAAGTTATATGATTGCCTTCGATTGACTCAAAGTCAAGCGGAGCAAGATAAGTTGAATAAGTTATGAATGGTATTTCTTTGCTTAAAACTTCTTGCATTTTACTTACGATTTCTTTTCCATCCATAGATGAATTCATATAAGACCTCCGTTTCTGACATAAAGTCGATATATATATATTATCAAAACACAACTTATTATGTAATGTTTTGCAAAATATCAAGTAAAAAAGTTATCCACAAAGTTATCCACAGATGTTGATAACTTTGTAATATTTTTGTAAAAATCAATATCTTTTGCAAACAGGCATTCATAACATAAAATCAGTAATACAAGTGGTATTTAGAAATCCGACTTCTAAAAAAAATGTGATTACTTCTTTTAAGAAAAAATTATCAACTTATTGTGGATAACCTGTGGATAAGTTTATTAAAATTTACAAAATTTTCAAATTCATAATGATAAAAAAGTTATACAACATTTTTTTAGAAATTGCAACAATATTTGTAAAATATTTGTAAAAAAACTGAAAAAAAAGTTGTAAAAACACTGTTTCCTTAAGAAAAGACAAAAAAAAGAAAAAATACATTGACAATTTTAGGTTTTGAGTGTATAATATTTTTACTTGCGTTAAATTTAGAGGGAAAAACTAAAACGTAAGTTATTATAAGTAATTTTAGGAGGTGCTTTAAGGATGAAAATGACATTTCAACCTAAAAAAAGACAAGCAAAAAAAGAACACGGATTTATGAAAAGAATGTCAACAAAATCAGGAAGAAAAGTATTAAAAGCTAGACGTGCAAAGGGTAGAAAAAAACTTTGTGCATAATAACAAAGGAATGATTTTGTTATATGAAAAAAACTAAAATGTTAAAGAAAAATTATGAATTTAGCAGGGTCTTTTCAAAAGGAAAACACTATTCTGGTAGAACGATAAGTGCGTTTATCCTAGATAATAATGAGAAATCTAATTATTTAGGATTAGCCATTAGTGTAAAAAGCGGACACGCATATCAAAGAAATAGAGTTAAAAGATTAATAAAAGAAAATTATCGCTTACTAGAAGAAAAAATGAAAGTAGGATATAGTATAGTGTTTTTATGGAAAAAAACAGAAGATATATCTAAAGCTGATTTTTATCAAATAAAAAAAGATATATTACAAATATATGACAAAGCTAAGATTATAATTGAAAAGTGATGAAAATGAGAAAAATATTAATAAAAATGATAGAATGGTACCAAAAAAATATATCAGCCTATTTAGATTACAAAAATATAAAATGTAAATATTATCCAACATGTTCAGAATATACCAAACAGGCCATACAAAAATATGGAGTTGTAAAAGGAATATGGTTGGGAATGGGCAGAATATTAAGGTGTAATCCATTTTCAAAAGGGGGATATGACCCTTTAAAATAAAATTGTTAAGTATTTGCCTTATAGGAGGAATGAAAAGAATATGTTGTCTTTTTTTGCAAATTTATTTGGATATTTGCTGAATTTCCTATATAACATTGTTAGTAATTATGGTATAGCTATAATTTTATTTTCAGTATTAGTAAAATTAGTGATGTTACCACTTACAATAAAACAACAAAAAACCTTGAAGAAAAACGAAAAGATGCAGAAGGAAATGCAGCAAATTCAATTCAAATACAAGAATGACCAAGAAAAAATGCAGCAGGAGCTTATGGCCTTATATAAAAGAGAGGGAATGAGTCCACTATCAGGATGCTTTAGTTCAATAATACAATTTATATTATTATTTTCGGTATTTTTATTAGTTCGAGAGCCATTAACATATATGGTAAAACTTGATTCAGGAGTAATAGAAAAATTAGAAAGTATTGTTTCAGAACAAGGTCAAACTAATAATACATATAGCGAAATAGCAGTAATACAATATATGAGAAATCCTGAAAGCCGTAGTTCCGTAAGCAATGATGAAAATGAACAAAAACAAGATGAAGATACAAATCAAGTAGAAAATGAGCAATCTACAGAAAAAAATGAAGACTTTAATATAGATGAATATAAAGAACAAGTAAACTTAAAAATGGACTTTTTTGGAATTGATTTAAGTCAAGTTCCAACAAAGGATATAAGAAATTGGAAATCACTTGTAATTCCTGTTTTATATGTAATATCTTCGTTTATATCAATTAGATTGACAACAAATATGACTAAGAAGAAAAAAGAAGAAAATAAATCAGATAGCAATAGCGAAGAAGAATATAATCCAATGGAAGATGCTAATAAAACAATGATGTGGGTAATTCCAATAATGTCTGTATCAATTGCAGTTATTGCACCTTTAGGATTGGCATTATATTGGTTAGCAAATAATGTATTAATGTTAGTTGAAAGATTAGTATTAAATAAAATTTTTGATAAAGAAGAGGAGGCAAAGGAAAATGCCTAATAGTATTATAGCAGAAGGAAAAACAACAAATGAAGCAATAGAAAATGGTTTAAAAGAATTAAAAGTTACAAAAAATCAAGTAAATATAAAAGTACTTGAAAATGAAGATAAGAGAAGCTTTTTTAGTATTTTAGCACCAAGAATTGTAAAAGTTGAATTAACTTTGAAAGACGATTATCAAAAAGAAAATGTTGAAGAAATAGCTAATAACAAGTCAACTCAGCCAAAAGAATATAAAAAATGTTCAGAGGAAGACCTAGAAAAGGCAAGAAGTAGGGTAGAAGCTTTTTTAGAAGTATTTTCTAAGAAAATTGGTGAAGATGTAAAATATGACATTGAAAAAACAGAAACAGGATTAAATGTTAATATTATAGGAAATGATGCAACATTTTTAATTGGATACAGAGGAGATACTTTGTATGCAATACAAAATATCCTATTTGCAGTAGCCAACAAGGGAATTTCAAATAAAGTAAGGATAATTTTAGATATTGGTGGATATAAACAAAAAAGAGAAAAATCATTAGAGCTTTTAGCAGATAAAATTGAAAGAACTGTTATAAAAACTAGAAAATCTGTTACATTAGAGCCTATGAAACCTTATGAAAGAAAAATAATCCATTCAAGATTACAAAATTCTAAAAAAGTAACAACAAATAGTATTGGTGAAGAGCCAAAAAGAAGAATAGTAGTAAGTTTAAAATAAATCGGAAGTCAAAGTTCAGATTTAGTCGTAAAGATTAAGAGAACTTTGACTTTTTTCAAGTTAGAAAGGATAGTGATTGATTTGAGTACGATAGTTTCAATATCTACGGCTCCACGGAATTGGAGGAATAGGTATTATAAGAATGAGTGGAAAAGATAGTTTTAAAATATTAGACAAAATTTTTAGGCAAAAAAATCCTAAGAAGATAGAAGAAATACCAGGATATTCAATGAAATATGGGTATATAATTGAAAATGATAAAATAATAGACGAGGTATTAGTTTCGTATTTTAAAGCACCAAAAAGTTACACAACAGAGGATATGTGCGAGATTAACTCACACGGGGGGAATATCATAGTAAAAAAAATTCTTGAAATTTGTTTGGAAAATGGAGCAGAATTAGCAGAGCCAGGAGAGTTTACAAAAAGAGCTTTTTTGAATGGAAGACTTGATTTGTCACAAGCAGAGTCTGTTATTGATATTATAAATGCAAAATCTGATAGAGAGGCTAAAGAGGGGATTAAACAGCTAGAAGGGTATTTATCAGACAAACTATACGAGGTAAAAAGAGATTTACTAGAGATTATGACTAATATTGAGGTATCCATTGATTATCCGGAATATGATACTCCAGAAGTGACTAATTTGGATATATTAGAAAAAATCAATGCTTCTATAGCAAAATTAGAAAATTTAAAGAAATCTTTTGATAATGGAAAAGTAATAAAAGAAGGAATAAAAACTGTAATAATAGGACGTCCGAATGCAGGTAAGTCTTCACTTCTAAATGAAATTTTAAAAGAAGATAGAGCAATAGTTACTGAAATAGAGGGAACTACGAGAGATACTATTGAGGAATTTGTAAATATAAATGGGATACCATTAAAAATAGTTGATACTGCAGGAATTAGAGATGCTAGAGATGAGGTTGAAAAAATTGGAATTGAAAAATCGAAGAAATTAGCAGAGGACGCAGATTTAATTATAGCTATTATTGATTCAAGTAAACAATTAACAAATGAGGATAAGATTATTTTAGAAATTGCAAAAAATAAAAAGTCAATAATTGTTCTGAATAAAATTGATTTGGAACAAAAAATTGATGGCGAGAATCCAGAATTAGAAGATTTTAAAAATAATATAATAAAGATATCAATAAAAAATAAAATTGGATTAGAAACGATTTATGACAAAATTACGGAGTTATTTAATTTAAATGAAATAAATTTTGATAACGATATTGTTATTACAAATGAAAGGCATAAAAATTTAATTTCTAAAGCTATAGAAAATTTAAATAGGGCAAAAAAAGTTTTGGAGGAAAATATGCCAGTAGATATTGTTGAAATTAGTTTACGAGATGTATTAAGCAATATAGGTACAATTACAGGCGAAGAAGCTGGGGAGGATATTATAAATGAAATATTTTCAAGATTTTGTCTCGGTAAATAATTATGTAAACAGAAAGGAGAAATAAAATGAGTTATTTTGCGGGAGAATATGATGTGGCAGTAATTGGAGCAGGACATGCTGGCTGCGAAGCAGGTTTGGCGAGTGCAAGATTAGGATTGAAAACACTAGTTTTTTCAATTAGCTTAGAAGCTGTTGCTAATATGCCGTGTAATCCTCATATTGGAGGAAGTTCAAAAGGGCATTTAGTTAGAGAAATAGACTGTCTAGGGGGTGAAATGGCAAAGAATATAGATAAAACTATGATACAAATAAAAATGTTAAATACTTCAAAAGGACCAGCAGTACATTCACTAAGAGCACAAGCTGATAGAAAAAGATATCAAATGGAGATGAAGCATACACTAGAAAGACAAGAAAATTTAGAATTAAAACAAGCAGAGATAGTAAAAATTACATTAAAAGATGGATGTGTAGATACAATAGAAACGTCAGTAGGTGCAATTTATAAAGTAAAGGCACTAATAGTTGCTACAGGTACTTATTTAAAAGGAAAAATTTTTATAGGTGAATTTTCACAAGAAAGTGGACCAGACGGAGTATTTCCAGCTAATAAATTATCTGAATGTTTGAAGGAGTTAGGAGTTAAATTAATAAGATTTAAAACTGGAACTCCTGCGAGAATAAATAGAAAAAGTATAGATTTTTCTAAGATGGAGGCTCAAAAAGGTGATGATAATATAGTTCCTTTTTCGTTAGATGATGAAATTCATAATTTTGAGCAGCAAGATTGTTATTTAACATATACTAATGAGGAAACACATAGAATAATTCGAGAGAATTTACATAGGTCACCATTATATTCAGGGATTTTAGAGGGTACAGGTCCAAGATATTGTCCATCTATAGAGGATAAGGTTGTTAGATTTAGTGATAAACCTAGACACCAAATTTTTATAGAGCCAATAGGGTTAGATACTGATGAAATGTATGCACAAGGTATGAGTTCTTCTCTTCCAGAAGATGTGCAAATTGCTATGTATAGGACTATTCCAGGATTGGAAAATGCAGAGTTTACAAGACCAGCTTATGCAATTGAGTATGATTGTATTGACCCTTCTGAATTAAAATTATCACTTGAATATAAAAAAATTGGGGGACTGTTTTTTGCAGGTCAAACAAATGGAACTTCTGGATATGAAGAGGCTGCTTGTCAGGGCTTGATTGCAGGAATTAATGCTGCTCAGAAGATAAAAGGAAAAGAGCCAGTTATTTTGGATAGAACTCAAGGATATATAGGAGTTTTGATTGATGATATTGTAACAAAAGGTACAAATGAGCCATATAGAATGATGACGTCAAGAGCCGAATATAGGTTACTTTTAAGGCAAGATAATGCAGATTTAAGATTGACGGAAATAGGTTATAAAGTAGGGCTTATTTCAGAAGAAAGATATAAGAAATTTTTGAATAAAAAAGAAAATATTGAAAAGGAAATAAAAAGACTGAAAGAGCTAGTTGTTAAACCTACTGAAGAAGTAAATTTATTTTTGGAAAAAATGGGAACAACAAGGATTTCAACTGGTGTAAAAATGGCAGATTTATTAAAAAGAACTGAAATAAGATATGAAGATTTGAAAGAAATTGATGTAGATAGGCAAGAACTTTTGCCTCAAGAAAAAGAGGAAGTTGAGATTCAAGTTAAATATGAAGGATATATAAAGATTGAAGAAGAACAGGTGGAAAAATTTAAAAAAATGGAAAATAAAAAACTTTCTGAAGGGATTAAATATTCTGAAATAAGGGGGTTAAGCCTAGAAGCAAGGCAAAAATTAAATAAAATAAAGCCTGTTTCTATAGGTCAAGCTTCTAGGATTTCAGGAGTTTCTCCAGCAGATATAAATGTATTATTGATATACTTAAATTCTAATAAAAAAGAAATATAGTTTCCACAATTAATGTATAGAGTGTGGAAGGAGATAGGAGTTTTTATGGAAGATGTTTTTAAAAATAATTTGACGGAGTTGGCTAAAAAAATCGGAATAGATTTAGATGAATTACAAGTAAAAAAATATTATGATTATATGAATATTTTGTTAGAGTGGAACGAGAAAATAAATTTAACAGCAATTACAGAGATGAATGATGTGATTTTAAAACATTTTATAGATTGCATAACTGTTATGAAATATATAAATGAAAAGTCGAATATTTTAGATGTTGGAAGTGGAGCAGGTTTTCCAGGGATACCAATATCAATATTAGATACAGAAAGTAGTATTACTTTATTAGATTCATTAAATAAAAGAGTGATTTTTTTGCAAGAAGTTATTAAAAGATTAGACTTAAATAATGTATCTGCGATTCATTCAAGAGCTGAAGAATTTGGAAGAAATAAATGCAATAGAGAAAAATACGATGTAACAGTATCAAGAGCAGTAGCTAATTTATCGACTTTAGCGGAATATTTATTGCCATTTACGAAAATGGGTGGGATTAGTATTTGTATGAAAGGTTCAAATGTTGATGAAGAAATAAAGCAGGCCGAATTTGCTATAAAAGAATTAGGAGGAAAAATTGTAAAAGTAGATAAGTTTAATTTGCCTAGTTCTGATATGGAAAGAAATATAATTGTTATTAAAAAGATACAACATACACCAAATAAGTATCCGAGAAAAGCAGGACTGCCTTCAAAGTCTCCATTGGGTAAATATTAATGTGAAGATAATTAACACTTTTAACAACAAATTTCATTTTTTAATTCAAAAAATGAAATTTGTTGTTATTTTTTATATTAAATAAGGAGTTATGGATAATTGTTAATTTTGGAAATGAAAAAATTACATTTTTAGCAATTTTTAGCTGTGAAACATTTGAGGTGTTGTGTCTCAAAAAAAAGTGATATTAACCGTTAGTTGGATTAACTTGTTTCTAGTTAGCTGTGAAACATTTCCATAAATTTCCTACAGCCAGTAAGTAAAAAATGGAAAAATTGTCGACAAATTTCGACAATGTTCGACAGAGAACTTGAATTTTATATATAACTATGAATGAGACTCATAGATAAAACTTGTCAAAATAAAAAAATAATAAAAAATGTAAAAAAAACATTGACATATTTGAGATATTTGTATATTATAATAGGTATATTTTCAAAGGACAAACACATATAAAAATGGAGGGAGAAAATTGGGAAAAGTAATATCTGTAGCAAATCAAAAAGGAGGAGTAGGCAAAACAACAACAGCAGTAAATTTAAGTACAATACTTGCAAAAAGAGGAAAAAAAGTATTATTAATAGATTCAGACCCACAGGGTAATGCAACAAGTGGTATAGGAGTTGATAAAGATATGGAATTATCAACTTATGATTTATTAATATCAGAGAGTCCAGTAACTAACATAGTAAAAAAGACAGAAATAAAAAATTTATATATTTGCCCATCAAATATCAACTTAGCAGGAGCCGAAGTACAGCTAGTGTCAATGATGTCAAGGGAACAAAGAATGAAAGAGAAATTAGACACAATAAAAGATAAATTTGATTTTATATTTATAGATTGCCCTCCATCATTAGGACTAGTTACATTAAATGCTTTTACAGCCTCAGATAGCGTTTTGATACCAGTACAATGCGAATATTATGCTTTGGAAGGATTGGGACAATTAATAAATACGATTGAGTTGGTAAAAAAACATCTGAACAAAGGTTTGTATATAGAAGGAGCAGTTTTAACTATGTACGATATTAGGACAAACCTATCAAATCAGGTAGTAAAAGAAGTAAAAAAGTACTTTAATAATAGAGTGTATAAAACTGTAATACCAAGAAATGTAAGAGTTAGTGAAGCACCAAGTTATGGATTGCCTATAACTATATATGACCCACATTCTAAAGGAGCTAGAAGTTACGAGAAGCTTGGGAGAGAATTTTTAAAAATAAATGAAGAAGAAAAGAAGATGAAACAGAGAGGAGGAGTATAGATGGTAAAGAAAACAGGGTTAGGTAAAGGGTTAGATGCTTTATTTTCAATGCCAGTAGTTGAAGAAGAAATGCAAAAAGAAGGCGATATTCTAAAAAACTTAAAAGTAGTAGATGTAGAGCCAAATAGAAATCAACCAAGAAAAACTTTTGACCAAGATACTTTGCAAGAATTAGCAGAATCAATAAAAATGTATGGAGTTATACAACCTATTGTTGTAACAGAAAAAGAGGGGTATTATGAAATTATAGCAGGAGAAAGAAGATGGAGAGCTGCAAAAATTGCAGGACTTACTCAGATACCAGCAATAGTAAGAGATGGCGATGAAAAGAAAAATAAGGAAATATCATTAATTGAAAATGTACAAAGAGAAGACTTGAATCCTATAGATAAAGCAGAGGGAATGAAGTCATTGATGGAGGATTATAAACTTACTCAAGAGGAAATTGGAAAAATATTGGGAATAGCTAGAAGTAGTGTTGCTAATTCAATTCGTATATTAAATTTGACACCAAAAGTTATAGATTTAGTAAGAGAAGGTAAAATTTTAGAAGGACACGCAAGGTCTTTATTAGCAATTACTGACCCAGATAAACAATATGAGGCGGCTATAAGATTGGTAGATAATAATCAGACTGTGAGGGAAATTGAAAAAAAGGCTCATAGGACTAAAAATAAAAAAGAATTTAATCCACGATATGAAGCTGTATATAGAGATATAGAAGATACTTTCCAAGGATTTTTTGGAACAAAAGTTAAGGTGGATGCAGGAAAAAGAAGTGGAAAGATAGTTATTCAATATAAAACTAATAGTGAATTAGAAAGAATTTTAGGATTATTAAAATAGGACAGGAGGAGAAATTTTGGATTTTTTAAAAACAGATACTTTTTGTATGATAATGTTAATTGTAAATGTAATTTTATTTTTAGTTATAATAATAACTAGTATAAGAATAAAGAAGATAAATAAAAATACTACTGAATTTATAAGAAAAGTAGGAAATGGAAAAGATTTAAGGGAAGACTTAGAAAAATACATAGATAGAGTAACAGATTTAGAAGCAGGATTAAGCGAAACAAATATGTATTGCAATCACCTTAACAAAAGAGTGAATCAATGTGTTCAGAAAATAGGGATAGTAAGATATAATGCTTATAGAGATTCAGGAAGCAATTTAAGTTTTGCAGTTGCATTATTAAATGAGAAAAATGATGGGGTTGTATTTAATGGTATATATTCTAGAGAAATGTCTAATATATACGCTAAACCTATTATAAATGGCAACTCGAGTTACACTATGACAGAAGAAGAAAAGGAAGCTGTTTTAAAAGCTATGGATGATGTAGGAATTCAAAGGATGAATTAAAATTGAAAAAATTAAATTTAAGTATTGACAAAACCTGTTTATATGTGTTAATATAAACATTGTCAATGCCAAACGGAGAGGTGGTCGAGTTGGTTTATGGCACCAGTCTTGAAAATTGGCGTAGGTTTATAGCCTACCGTGGGTTCGAATCCCACCCTCTCCGCCAACATTATTTATGAGTATTGTTTATTTATATAGAACAATACTTTTTTTATACAAAAACGCGATTTGGAGGAGTACCCAAGTGGTGAAGGGGACAGTTTGCTAAACTGTTAGGTCGAGTAATTGGCGCGAGGGTTCGAACCCCTCCTCCTCCGCCATATTTACGAATATAAAGGCAATAAACCATATGGCTGGTAAAAATCAGCTTATATGGTTTAATTTTTAGAAAAATACAAAAAATTACAAATTTTTTACAAAAAAGTTGCAAAGTTTTCAGAAATAGTGTATAATTAAAGGTAGAATTGTGGTGATGAATATGAAAAAAGTATTAAGAATAACTATAATTTTAATAATATCACTTATGATACAGACACAAATACAACTAAGCTATGCTGCTATATTAGATACAGACCCATCAGACTTTCAGCCATATAGTCAGACAGAAAGTCAAGATAAAGAATTAGCAGAAAAGGCAGGGGTTATAGCAACAGTAGTAAGGAATGTAGGAATAATAGTAGTTGTTATAATGATAATGGTTATAGGAATTAAAATGATGATAGGAAGTGTAGAAGAAAAAGACAAATTAAAAGAAATGATGCCAATATATTTACTAGGAGCTTTTATGGTAATAGTAATGACCTGGATACCAAGTATTATAGAAAAAGTGGTAAATCAATAAAGAAGGAAGTGGTATATTATGAAAAAACAAATAATAAATTTATTAAAAATACTAATAATAACAGTTTTCCTTCAATTAATAATAATGCCAACAACAGCAAATGCAATGAGTTGGTCAGAGATATTTAAATCAGGAAGTGATTTTATAGAACGTGGTAAACAGGGAAATACAATAGCACCTTATGTACAAGATGCAGAAACAAGAAAAAATTTAGATGGAACAGATGCTATGGATAAGATGACTAATGGCGAAATACAAGCAAAAGCAAGTTCTATATATAATACTCTTTTAGGCATTGGTGTGGTACTTACTGTAATAATAGGTGGAGTACTTGGCATAAAGTTTATGATATCAAGTGTAGAAGACAGAGCAGAAGTAAAAAAAGCATTAATTCCTTATGTTCTGGGCTGTGCAGTAATATATGGCGCATTTGGAATATGGAAAATAGCTACAGTGATACTAAATCAATTATAGTAAAAAGATATTAAATTTCTAATATTCAATTAGGTTTAAATATAAATTTAAAGAGGAGGGAGTTAAAAATGAATAAGATAATAAGCAAAAAAACAATGAAAGTCATTAGTATTATAACTATTATATTAAGTATAATGATGGCACTATCTACAATATGTTATGGAATAAAAGTATCAGATGTTAAGACAAATGAAACTGTAAATGATACACAGATACAAAATGTAGGTTTTAAAATAGCTGTTATTATAAGAAACGTAGGAATAATTTCAGCTGTAGTCATATTGATGATACTAGGTATAAGATATATGATGGGAAGTGCAGAAGAAAAATCAAAATACAAAGAAACAATGTTACCATATGTAGTAGGTGCGGTATTACTATTTGCAGCAGCAGGAATTGCTGGATTTATAGAGACTATGGCAGGAAGCTTAGGCTCAACATAAAATTCGTAATAAAATGATAATACTAAAATAGAGAAATTTATGGTAAAGGAGGAGAAATGAAATGAATAAAATTATAAATAAAAAGACAATGAGAATAATTAGCATTATAACTATTATATTAAGTGTAATAATATCATTATCTACAATTTGTTCAGCAGACTTTTCAACAAATAATGTTGCTGGTGGACTAAGTAAATTTGAAGATAGTGCTGGTGATGGTCAAATAACAACATTAGGATATAAAATTGCAACTGTCATAAGAAATGTTGGAATAATTGTAGCAGTAGTAATATTAATGATATTAGGTATAAAGTATATGATGGGAAGTGCAGAAGAAAAATCAAAATACAAAGAAACAATGTTACCTTACATAGTAGGTGCAATATTGTTATTTGCAGCAGCAGGAATAGCTACATTTATAGAAACAATGGCAGGAAGTTTAGGAACTGCTTCAACATAGATAATAAAAAACTAGCTTATTATGCTAGTTTTTTTATGTTTCAAAATTGTTACAGAAGTATTACAAATTTATTAAATTTGAATTTTTTTTGATAAAATGTTCCAATTAGAAAGAAAATCTGCTATAATAATATGTAGATAAAATAGGGTGGATTGTACCTAAACGCAAAGGAGGAAGAAATGGGCGGACCATATAATATACCAAGAAATTATAAAGGAGAAGGAAAAATATTATTTATATTCTCAACGAAATCATTTTTATATACAGGAGCAGGATTAATAATAGGAATAATATTTTACTTTTTATTTAGTGCATTAGCATTAAAAACTGTAGGATTAATAATATTAATAGCATTAGCAGGTTTAGGTTTTGTTATAGGAACATTTAAGATACCAGATAATAGCAATTTTAAATTTACACAAAAGACAGGTGGAGAGGCTATTGACCAAGTAATTATAAGATGGATAAAATTTAAACGAAACAAAAGGAAAATATATGTGTATAAGGAGGAGGAAAGATAAATGTCAAGTGAACAAATTGTCAATTTATTGTTGCCAGTGGCATTAGTACTAGTATTTTTGGTTGTAATATTAATAATTACACTAGTAGTTTTAAAAGTCAGGTCTAATAGTCGAACAAATACAGAAGACAAAACTGGAGCATCAAAAGAAAAATCAAAAGTTCAGGGAATCTATAATATGCAATCAATTTATAAATTTATGGAATTTGATAAAATTGAAGATAATATGATTATACAGAAAAAAGGAAAAAGATTTTTAATGATTGTTAAATGTCAAGGAATAAATTATGACTTGATGTCAGGAGTAGAAAAAAATAGTGTTGAACAGGGATTTTTACAATACTTAAATACATTAAGATATCCAATACAAATTTATGTACAAACTAGAACTGTAGATTTAACAGGAAGTATAAGTGCATATAAGCAAAAGGTAAAGGATTTAGGAAATGCATTAGCAGAAAAAGAATTTTCATATAATCAAAAAGTTCGTTCTGGTGATTTTAGTAAACAAATATTAGAAAAAGAAAATTTTGAGGTAGTAAAGGCAAGAAATTTATACGAATATGGAATGGATATTGTAAATAATACAGAAAGAATGAGTTTAAATAGAAATATACTAAGTAAACAGTATTACATAATAATATCATATTATCCAGAAGAGGCAAATGATAATGTTTATTCTGAAGATGAAGTAAGAAATTTAGCATTCTCAGAATTATATACAAGAGCACAGTCAACAATAAGCTTATTATCTGTATGTGGAATAGCTGGAAGAATATTAGATTCAATGGAAATAGCAGACTTGCTATATACAGCATATAACAGAGACGAAGCAGAAGTATATGATTTGAAAAAAGCAATAAATTCTGGATATGATAATATGTATGTTACAGCACCAGATGTTCTTGATAAGAGAATGAAGGAATTAGATAAACAAATAGAAATAGATGCAATAGAAAAAGCAAATGAAGCAGTGTTAAAAGTAAGAAATGAACAAGAAAAAGAAAAGCAAATAAGAAAAAAAGAAGCTGAATATAAAGAAATTGTAGCAAGAATGGCAGAAAAAATTCTAAATGAAAACGAAGATGTATTAGGTAAAGAGACTGTGGAAATGGCAAAAGCAGAGATTACAGGAAAAGATAAAAAGCAGGAATCTAATAACAAGGAGGAAAAAACAAATGAGCAAAAAAAAGTTAAGAGAGCAGGAAGACCAAGAAAAACAGCCTGAAGAAGAGGTAACTAGGTTATTAAAAAGAAAAACAATAAAAGAGATTATTGCACCATCAGGAATAGATGCTTCAAATATAGACCATTTAGAAATAGTTTCAGCTACTACAAGATATGCAAGAAGTTTTTTTGTATCATCACTTCCACGTATAGCAACTTTTCCAGAGATATTCAGGGATTTATATATGTTTGGAGATGTAAACACATCTATATATATTAATCCAATAAGGGAGGAAAAATCTCAAAACGAATTAAATAGAGCAATAAATGAGATGGAAACAGAAAGACTTGTAGCAATGGACAGGGGAAATATAAACAGAGAGAGCACACTTACTCAAAAAAGAATGGAAGCAGAGGAATTAAGAGACCAAATAGCAGCAGGATTTAATAAACTATATGAGGCATCTGTTGTATCAACATTATTTGCATACAGTTTAGAAGACTTAGATAGATATACAAAAATGTTAGCATCAGAAATGTCAAAAAATTTAGTTGGAATAAAAACAGCGTGGGGCATACAAGAAGATGCGTTTCAAAGTAATTTACCATTGATGAATGACAAAATAGAAAAAATCCATACTTTTGATAGAAATTCTATGGGAACAGTATTTCCATTTACAACATCTGAGGTAGGTCATCCAACAGGAGTTCCTTTAGGATTTAATAAACAAACTGGTACACCAATATTATTTGATAATTTTCATAGTTCACTTACTAATTATAATATGGTTATATTTGCAAAATCAGGAGCAGGAAAATCAGTTACAATGAAAACTTTAATTTCAAGGTCATCTGTACTTATGGGAATTGAAAGTTTAGCATTAGATGCTGAAGGCGAATATACAATAGTTGCTGAATCACTTGGAGGAATAAATGTTGTAATAAGCCCAAATTCAAAGACAGTTATAAATTTATTTGATATAGAGCCAGAAACAGTCAAAGATGAAATAACAGGAAAAGAAAGAATAATGGTAAATGTTGAAAATAAGGTAGAGGATGTTACACAAGCGTTAATGACAATGGCTAAAGGTAGTACAAAGAGTGATGAAGTAAATGAGCTTACAAAACAAATAATTGCAGAAGTTGTTAGTGAAGAGTATATGGCAAGAGCAATTAATAGTAATCCAAATAGTTTATTTATACAAACAAAAGATGAAGCAATTCACGGAAATATGTTATCAAAACAAAAGAAAGAGATGCCTACTATTGGAAGTTGGTATAAAAGGCTTGAGGCAAAGGCTAAAGCAAATACAAATAAAAATTATGAATATCATTATAGCTATTTATTAAAGGTTATGAAACAATATGTTAGAGAATTTGATGGACAAATGGCGTATTTTGATGGACAATCTACATTTGATTTGTTAGATGGCTCACCATTTATAAATATAGATATTTCTCAACTAGAAGAAAGATTTGCAAGACCTCTTGCTCAACAAATTTTACTTTCGTGGATTTGGGAAAAGTTTGTTAAGAAAAATAGTGAAGATAGAAAAAGAGCTAAACAAAAAAGAGTTATAGTAGATGAGGCGTGGATGTTATTACCATTCCCAGAAGCTGTAGACTTTTTAAATAAAATGGCGAGACGTGCTAGAAAAAGAAATGTTTCTTTGGCAATTATATCACAAAGATTCCAAGATTTTTATGAGAAGCCAGAAGCTCAAGCTGTGCTTACATCTTCTGATACGAAGTTATTTCTAGCACAAGATAAATCAGAAATACAGTATTTAAAAGAAGTATTTAAACTTTCAGAAGGAGAAGCAGGATTTTTAGTAACGTGTCAAAGAGGTGAAGGATTGCTAAAAGTAGGTGCAGAAACAGCCATTTTAAAGATTATGCCAACGAGAAAAGAGTTTGAATTTGTTGAAACAAACTTAAATAAAATCGCAAAAGAACAGAATTAATTTAGGGAGGATTTAAAATGAAAATTTTTGCGAATCAGAATATATGGAAGAAAATTGTACTAGTATTTTTAGTAATAACAACAATATCTTTTGTGTCGCCTAAAGTTTCAAGAGCAGATGAAGACGATAATGCTACTGTAGGAGGTGTATTAGTAGCTCCGATTTGTACTTTACTGGTTACAATTGGCGATGGAGCAGTAAACATAATACATAAATGCGTAGTTGCAAGTGATGAATCTATAGTTCACGTGGATTGGGGTTCAAGTGGATGGAAAACAGTACTTAAAATTTTACTTGCGGCAGTATTTATAATGGGAGCAATATACTTAGTAAGTTCGGTTGGAGTAGTTGCGATTGCAAAGATTTTGATAAATTTAGGAAAGTTGGCATTAAAAACTGGAGTTATAGGAACGATAATTGGTTCAGCTTTAGTTCCAGGGTTGTATGCTGGAGCTACAATATATTCGTTAGACCAATGGAGTGAAAAGAAACTTGATATGCCAATATATACAATAACTCCAGAAGAAATATTTAGAGGCGAAATACCGTTATTTAATGTAAACTTTTTTAATCCGCCAAAAGATATAATAAAAAAGAATGTGATTGTATCTTTCGATGAAAGCCAGATAGACAATTTTACTTGGCTTTGTGATACTGGTGCGGGAGGTCCGTATAAGGATGAAGATGAGATAAAGATTAATGCTAGAAATGCTGAAATTACTTTAGCGGATATTCGTAAAGGTACACCAGTAACTAGCCCAAAAGGAGATTCGTCTGAGGCTAATATTCAATATTACTATTTAGATGATGCAAATGGTCAGAGGATGTATAGAATAGATACATATAATGATAAATATGCTGTAGCAGTTAATGCTAATGCTAATGCAAAAGCAGAGACTCAAGATAATTCAACCTATGGGTTAAGTTATGAATTAACTAATGTAGTATCAAGTTGGTATTATAAAATTTTGGTTGTTGCTATTGTTGGAATGATGTCTGTACTAGTATATATAGGTGTAAGAGTATTACTTGCATCAGTAGCACAAGAAAAATCAAAATATAAACAAATGCTAGTTGATTGGGTTGTAGGGATGGTGCTATTATTTGTAATGCACTATGGAATGACTTTTGCCAATGCATTTGTAGATGATTTAGTGGAACTATTAGGTTCGTTCAATGCGAGAGTATATGTTCCATATATAGAATCAAATGATTCTATAGAAAAAGCATTAAATGAACAAGGATTTAATATTGTAGAAGTATCTAGTGATGATATAAATAGTATAAGTGACAAAGTAAATGCTGAAGATGCAATGAAGACGATATATAAAGTAGATAATCATTTAGAAATGAAAACAAATTTAATGGGATATATAAGATATGAATTACAGCGTAATACAAAGACAGCACCAACATTTATAGGATATACAATAATGTTTTTAGTTATGGTTATGTATTTACTTATATTCTCGTATCAGTATCTAAAAAGGGTTGTATATATGGCATTTTTAACGATTATAGCACCATTTGTTGCATTAACATATCCAATAGATAAAGTAAATGATGGTCAGGCACAAGGGTTTAATATGTGGTTCAAAGAGTATGTGTTTAATCTGTTATTACAACCAATGCATATGTTGTTGTACACAATATTAATTTCAAGTGCAATAGAATTAGCAACAAAGAATGTACTTTATGCAATAATAGCAATGGGATTTATGGCATCAGCAGAAAAGATTTTAAGACAATTGTTCAATTTCCAAAAAGCATCAACACCTGGAATATTTGGAGGTGCAGCTGCTGCAGGTCTTATGATGAAAGGATTGAATTGGATTACTGGACGTAGAGCTGGAGGAAGAGGAGCAGATTCAAATGAATCAGGAGATGAAGGAAATGGTGGTAGAAATGTTAGTACAGGAGATAATTCTGTAAGATTAAATAGTGCGTTAGATGGGTATGCAGAGGCACATGGAGCAGACTCTGATGGAGTATATAGAACGTATTTCCCAATAGGACAGTCAAATACACAAGGAAGTGATAATGGTGGTGGTGGAGGAAATACATTACCACATATTGTACAGGAAGGTCAAGGTTTTGGAACAAGTAATGCACAAGGAGCTCAAGGTTCTGGAGCAAATAATGCACAAGGAGCTCAAGGTCTTGGAGCAAATAATGCACAAGGAGCTCAAGGTCTTGGAGCAAATAATACACAAGGAACTCAAGGTTCTGGAGCACATAGTAATATCATAGCTGGTGGTAAAAGAGTAACACCAAGGAATCGTAGATTAAAAAATGGAAGACCACAAAGAATAAGTCTAAGAGCACCTAGCCATAAAAATGTAGGAGTTGTAAAGAGATTTACAAATTCAGCAGTTGGTCAAGGAATTGGAGCGTATGTGGGAGCTAAAAAGCCAAAAATTGCAAGAAATGTTTCAAGAGCGATTGGTGCAGGAGCACTTGGAATTACAGCAGGAATGTTAGCAGCTTCTACTCAAATAGCAGCTTCAGCTAGCCCAGAGCAAGTAATTACAACTGGAATTGCAGCTGCTACAGGAGGAGCTAAATTAGGTGAATCACTTGTTGGAAATGTTAAAGCGCCTGAAGATATAAAAAAGGCTGCAAATGTAACGAAAGCTGCAATGTTAGGGCAAGCAGAAGTTGAAAGAGAAGAAGCAATTAGAGAGCAAAGAAGGGCTATGAAGGATGAAAACAAAATTAGAGCTGTACAAAACAAATTAAAAGTAAATAGACAAGAAGCAAAAGAATTACTAAAAGATATGATACCTTTCTACTATGATAATAAAATAACTGATATGAATGAAATATTAAAGATTGAAAAAGTAAGTAGATCTGATGATTTCAGAGGAGATAGAGAAAAGGCTTATATAGGATATCAGTTAAGTAATTTATATAATGTAGATTCTAACGTAGGAAAAAATAAGAAAAATGATATATTTGAAAGATGGAACGAAGAATTCGGTTGGGACAAAGGACAAAGCTCAAAAGGTTGGGATTTGGCAATTAAGTATGGTAAACAACAAAAAATTTAGCAATGTTGTCAAGCAATAAACGTTTACTTTTAAATAAGAATATACTTATCGAAAAGCTTAAGAAAGAATTGTAATGATTATTACAGTTCTTTCTTTTAGTATTAAAAAGGTGATTTTAGGGATAAAGTGATTATAAAATGTAAAGAGATAATAAAAATTTCAAAAAAATATTGACAATGTAGTTATTGGAATGTATAATAATAAAAGCTTTAGCATTCTTATATATTTATAATTATATCAGTTTTAAAATAATTTATTTCAAAAAAGATTAATTCTTACCTTGTTTGTTAAAAGAAATCTAAAATAAAAAATCAAAAGGTAAAGAAAAAATAAATAGCGAAGGAGGCGAAGAATATGGATATATAAAGCCCAGCATATCCATACTAATAACAGACCATAAAATGAAAGAACTGGAAGAAATAAAAGAATATCATACAAAATGGAATTTGCGAGAAGAGAAACATCGAGAAAAAATATTTACGAAAAATATAGAATTGCATATATTAGAAATACCGAAAATGAAAGAAAAAGAAGGAAAAACAGATGAACTAGAATTATGGCTAAAATTCATCGAAAATCCGAAGAACGAGGAGGTAATGGAAGAAATGCAAAGAGAAGGAAATGTATTTCTAAAACAAGCGATGGAAGAATTAGAATATTTAAGTGGAGACGAAGATTTTAGAAGATTAGTAGAATCGCGAGAAGCATTTTTAAGGGACCAATACTCGTATGAACAAAGTGCAAGGAGAGAAGGAAAGGCAATAGGCTTGGCAGAAGGAGAGAAAATTGGAGAAAAACTAGGAAAAAGTGAAAAAGCTATAGAAATAGCAAAAAAATTATTAAAAATAAAAATGCCAATAGAACAAATAATGGAAATAACAGGATTAAAGCAAAGTGAAATAAAGAAACTAGAAGAAGATAAATAATGTAAATAAAATATATGAAACTTTATATCAAATTTAGGAAATTAATTATTTTTTATTAGATATTAAGAAATTTAGGGATTAACTCTGTATTGTATGGAGTGTATCCCTTTTTATTTGCCTATTAAAGGCTTTTAAGATAGGAAAATGTGGCTTTTATTATAAAAAATTATAAAAAGATTACGAAAATAAGGAAATATGTGGTATAATGTAAAATAGAATGGAGATGAAAAAATGATAGAAATAAAAAATGTTTCAAAATCATATAAAAAAGGCAATAAGGTAATAGATAATTTAAGCTTGAAGATAGAAAATGGAGAGATATTTGGATTTATAGGGTTAAATGGAGCGGGAAAGACAACAACTATAAAGATGATGACAGGTATTTTAGAAATAGATGAAGGAGAAATATATATTGAGGGAAAAAATATTGAAAAAGCTCCTGTAGAAGCAAAAAAAATGTTTGGCTTTGTTCCAGATAGTCCAGATATGTTTTTAAAATTAAGAGGAATAGAATATTTAAATTTTATAGCAGATACATATAAAGTATCTACTGAAGAAAGAAAAGAGAGGATAGAGGCTTTAGCAAATGAATTTGGAATGCTGGAAGAGTTAAACAATAAAATAGAAAGTTATTCACACGGAATGAGACAGAAAATAGTTATAATTGGAGCATTACTTCATAATCCAAAAAATTTGATTTTAGATGAGCCGATTACTGGTCTTGACCCTAAAAGCTCGTATGATTTAAAAAATATAATACGAGAATATGCTAAAAAAGGAAATACTGTTTTCTTTTCAACTCATATATTAGAGATTGCAGAAAATTTATGTGACAAAGTTGGAATTATAAATAAAGGAAAATTAATTTTTGTAGGTAGTATGGAAGAATTAAAAAGAAAATTTCCAAATAAGAAAAATTTAGAAGAAATATTTATTGATATAATAAAATAAAGAAATAATGATTTAAAACAAAAAATAATTAAAAATAAATAATTAGAAAATAAATCATAAAAAATAAAATAAATAAATAATTGAAAAATAAATAATAAAAGATAAATTAAAAAATAATAAGATAAATAATTAGAATAAATAATAAAAATAAAATAAATAAATAATTGAAAAATAAATAATAAAAGATAAATTAAAAAATAATAAGATAAATAATTAGAAT
>CANQRS010000006.1 GCA_947626295.1 uncultured Clostridia bacterium | reverse complement strand
AAATAGTATGTTTGATTATACAGAAGAATATGGTTATAAATTAAAATCACATGTTCCAGGTCAATCTCCATACACAATTGCTAAAGAAGCGGGATTTGAGATACCTGTAGAAACCAAAGTATTAGTTGTACCTGAAAATGGAGTTGGTAGAGATTATCCATTTTCAAAGGAAAAATTAAGTCCAGTCCTAACGTATTATATAGTAGAAAATGAAGAAGAAGGAATTAATAAATCAGAAGAATTAATCGAATTTGGAGGATTAGGTCATTCTGCCGTTATCCATAGTGAAGATGAAGATGTTACACTTAAATTTTCTGAAACAATGAAGGCTGGTAGAATCATAGTAAATTCACCATCAACACATGGAGCAATAGGTGATATATATAATACAAATATGCCATCACTTACACTTGGATGTGGTTCATTTGGTGGAAATTCAACAACAGCAAATGTATCTTCAGTAAATCTTATAAATATAAAAAGAGTTGCAAGGAGGAGAGTAAATATGCAATGGTTTAAAATACCAGAGAAAATATATTTTGAAGCTGGCGCAATATCATATTTAGAAAAAATGCCAGATATAACGAGAGCATTTATAGTAACAGATGAGGGAATGCTTAAATTAGGATATGTAGATAGAATATTATATCATTTAAGAAAAAGAGAAAAGCACGTACATTGTGAAATATTTAGTGAAGTTGAATCTGACCCTTCATTTGATACTGTAAATAAAGGATTAGAATTAATGAATAATTTTAAACCTGATGTAATAATAGCTTTAGGTGGAGGAAGTCCAATAGATGCAGCTAAAGGAATGTGGCTATTTTATGAACACCCAGATGCAGACCCAGAAGGGTTGAAATTAAAATTTATGGATATACGAAAAAGAACTTATAAATTTCCAAAGTTAGGTCAAAAAGCGAAAATGGTTGCAATACCAACAACATCTGGAACAGGTTCAGAAGTTACATCATTTGCAGTAATTACAGACAAAGTTAAAAATAAGAAATATCCTTTAGCAGATTATGAGTTAACTCCAGATGTAGCAATTATAGACCCAGATTTAGTTATGAGTTTACCAAAATCAGTTACAGCAGATACTGGAATGGATGTTTTAACTCACGCAATAGAAGCTTATGTTTCAAATATGGCATCAGATTATACAGATGGATTGGCAGAAAAAGCAATAGAAATTGTTGTGGAATATTTGCCTGAAGCATATAATAATGGAGACAATAAAGTAGCTAGAGAAAAAATGCACAATGCAAGTACAATAGCTGGTATGGCATTTACAAATGCTTTTCTAGGAGTGTGTCACTCTTTGGCACATAAGATAGGAGCAGAGTTTCATCTACCACACGGAAGGATAAATGCAATTTTACTTCCTTATGTAATTAAATATAATAGTTCAATACCTACAAAATTTGTGTCATTTCCAAAATATGAATATTTTATAGCAGATAAAAAGTATGCACAAATTGCAAAGAAAATAGGACTAAAAGCTGATACTGTTGAAGAAGGAATTAATTCTTTAATTAATAAGGTAAAAGAATTGGATGAAATATTAGGCATACCTAAGTGCTTTAAAGATGCAGGGGTAGATGAAAATGAATTTTTATCTAAAATTGATTTACTTGCAGATAGAGCGTTTGAAGACCAGTGTACTACAGCAAATCCAAGAGTTCCATTAGTTGAAGAAATGAAAGATATTTTAAGACAAAGTTATTATGGAGATAAGTAAAAAAATACTAAGTATATTAAAAAACTCGAATTATTTAATTTTTAATAATTTGAGTTTTTTTGTGAAAATTTTACAAAAAAGTTAAATTTTTAAATTGACATTAAAAGAAATATATGGTATATATGATAATAGAAAAATAATAAAAATAAAAACAAAAGAAGGAGAGAAAAAATGAAAAAAATAATATCATATTTAATAGTTCTAATAATGCTAATAGTTTTCCCACTAAACATAGTAAGTGCTTATAGTGGAGATTTAGATACTGAAGATTACATAACATTCCCATATTTAGTAACAGGTGATAGTGGGAAAATTACTGTAAGTGATTCAGTAGAGGAAGAATATGAATTATATTATCAAGTTGTAATGTTAGATGCGGATTTATATGCACAAATTGATGAAGCAATTACAGAAGAAAACACAGAAGAATATAAATCATTATTACCAGATTTTGAAGAAGATAATTGGGTACAAACAGAAGATGGAAACTTTAGTGTAGATTTGTCAGAATATTCTGGAGAAGTAAATTATTGTGTATGGGCTAAAATTGTAATACAAGAGCAACCATACTATGATGCACAAGTTTATTCGTCTCTTGGTACTAAAGAGCCAGCTCAGGATACAGAGAAAACAGATTTTTCAAATGCTACATTTGAATTAAAAAAAGAGGGAGTATCAGATGCTATTTTAGAAATAAAAGGTGCTGAACTTAAAGAAGATAGAGATTATTATATAATGGTAACTGATAATGCTTCAGAACCAGAAATAACTCGTGATATTGCATATAGTAGTGACATAATGAGTATTGAATATAATGAAGAAACAAATAGTATAGTATCTTTAGCTACAGATGATTTAGCTCAATATGTAGAATTAAATAAAGATATGTATGTATCTGTTATAGAATATAATCATAATACTTTTGAATATACAGTAGCAAGTTATGGTACGAAAATTACTAAATATAATGAACCAACATATAATAAAGCTTTTTTTGCAACGTTTATGGCTAGTACTGACACGCAAATTATAACACAATTTACTCACGGAAGTGCAAATGATAGAAAGTTTGAATTAAAAGTTGGAAAAATAACAGACACATCAATATTACAAAAAATAAAGAATTCTGAAACAGAAGGAATGCAAGATTTATTAACATATTCAAAATCAGATAAAGGTATTTATGATAAGAATTTCGATGTTACTGGTAGTTCTGATATAGAATATTTGTCTTATGAAAATGGTGATAAGATAATAGATTTAAATGGATTATTAGAAGATGATGAATATTATTATTTATATGTAAAGACAGATGATGAAAATGGAGAATATATATCTAACGAAGCAGTTACTTTAGCAAAAGCAAATGTTTATACTGAAACTAAGTTTTGGTCATTATTCTTCTATGGTAGCGACGATTTCTCTTGGACAGAATTTTCAGGAGAAAACCTAACTCAAAATAATGAAAAAACTACAACAAAAAAAGACGATACAATTACTACAGCAAAAACTTTACCATATACAGGTAAAGAATTATGGATTACTGTTAGTATAGTAATTTTAGGTGGAGTAATAGGTTGGTCACATCATAAAAATAAAATGTATAAAGATATAAAATAGAAAAAATACTTAAAAAACCTTGCATTTATTGAAAAAATGGGGTATAATATATAAAGCATAAGAAAATGGAGAAAGAGCGGGAACAAAAATCCCGCTCTTAAGTTTTGAAAATGGGAGGAAGTAAATGGCAAATATAGAAGAAAAAGTAGAAAAGCTTGTAAAAGATAAAATAGAAAAAATAGGATATGAACTGTATGATGTATTATACCTAAAAGAAGGCAAAAAATATACATTAAGAATAGTAATAGACAATGAAAAAGGAATAACTTTAGAAGATTGCGAAAAAGTAAACAATGAAATAACAGATATATTAGATGAAGCAGATTATATAAAAGAACAATATTATTTAGAAGTATCATCACCAGGAATAGAAAGAGTATTAAGGAAAGAATGGCAATTAAAAAAATATATAGGGGAAGAAGTCGAAGTAAAACTTTTTAAAAAAGATGAACAAGGACAAAAGGAATATAATGGTATTTTAAAAGATGTGAAAGAAAAAGAATTGCAAATAGAAGATACTGAAGGGAAAGAACATAAAATAGAAAGAGAGAATATAGCACAAGTGAAAACAGTTTTTATAGAAGGAAAGGAATGTGAATAAAGATGAAAGCAATAGATAATAAAGAATTGATATTAGCTTTAGAAGATTTAGAAAAAGAAAAAGGAATAAAAAAAGAATATTTGTTAGAGTCAATAGAAACAGCATTAGTAACAGCATATAAAAGAAATTTTGATTCTTCAGAAAATGTAAAGGTAGAAATGGACAAGGCTACAGGGGTAACTCATTTATATTCTGTAAAGGATGTAGTTGAACAAGTAGAAAATCCAATAAAAGAAATATCATTAGAAGAAGCAAAAAAGATAAATAAAACATTAAAATTGGGAGACCAAGTAAATGTTGAAATAGTACCTAAAAACTTTGGAAGGATAGCAGCACAAACTGCTAAACAAGTAATTGTTCAAAAAATTAGAGAAGAAGAAAGAGAAGTTTTATATACACAATATAGCGATAAAAAAGGAGAGATAGTTTCAGGAACAATACAAAAGGCAGATAGAGGCATAGTAATTATGGATTTAGGCAATTTAGAAGGAATAATGCCAGTAAAAGAACAAATTCCTACAGAAAGGTATAGAGTTAATGATAAAATAAAAGCTTATGTGGTAGATGTAGAAAGAGGAGAAAAAGGTGCACCTCAAGTAATAGTATCGAGAAGCCATCCGGATTTTGTAAGGAAAATGTTAGAAATAGAGATACCAGAAATTTATGAAGGAATTATAGAAATAAAAAGTGTTTCAAGAAATCCAGGAAAAAGATGTAAAGTTGCAGTATATTCACAAGATGAAAATATTGACCCGGTAGGTTCTTGTGTAGGGCAAAGAGGGATACGAATTCAAAATATAATAAATGAATTAAATGGAGAGAAAATAGATGTTATAGAATGGAATCCAGATATATCAATATTTATAGCTGCAGCATTGTTACCAGCAAAAATAATGGCAGTAGATGTAAAAGAAAGCGAGAAATTTGCACAAGTAATAGTTGAAGATGACCAATTATCATTAGCAATAGGAAAAGGTGGTCAAAATGCAAGATTAGCAGCTAAACTTACAGATTGGAAAATAGATATAAAATCAGAGAGTCAATTCAGAAAGTTATTAGAAAGTAAACAAGATGAAACAGAAAATGTAGAAGAAGGAGAATGATTTTAGTGAAAAAAATGCCACAAAGAACTTGTATGGGTTGCAATTCTAAAAAAGATAAAAAAGAACTTATAAGAATTGTAAGAGATAAACAAGGAAATATAAATATTGACAAAACAGGAAAGCAAGAGGGAAGAGGCGCATATATTTGTAAAGATGTTGAATGTTTAAAGAAGGCAGTAAAATCAAAGAGATTAGAAAGAGTATTTGAAATGAATATAAATAGTGAAATTTATAATAATTTAGAAAATCTTATTAACGGAGGTGAGTCTATTGGGTAAAATGAAATTATATGAGTTAGCTAAGGAATTAAATTTAACAAGTAAAGATTTAATGAAAAAAGCAGAAGAATTAGGTATTAAAATAAAAAGTCATTTAAGTAGTTTAGAAGATGAGGAAATAGAAAAAATTAAAAAAAGCTTAGCTAATACTAAAATTAATAAAAATGCAAAAAATGAAAAAGTGGATTCAAAAAAGAAAAATCCAAAGTCAAATAAAAATGAGAATCAAGCTCCTGTTATAATTAGAAGAGAAGTTATAATAGAAGAGAATCAAAAAAAGGAAACAACAAATAAAGAGCAAGCTAAAGAAAATAAGAATCCATTTGTACAGAGAAAGCAAAATAAGGATTATAATATAGTATATAGAAATAAGCCAGAAAAACCTTTAACAGTTAGCGAATTATTTGGATTGGATAAGAAAAAAGAGCCAGAAAAGGATATTCAAAAGAAAGAAGAAGAAAATAAAGTACAGGAGAAAATTCAGGAAAAAGTTGTAACTAAAGTAGAAGAAAAAGAAGTTAGAGTAGAAGAAAAGAAAGTTGAGCAGGTAAAAAGGGAGAATATGGCATATAATAATAAGGTATATCAAAATAATAAAATTAATAATAATCAAAAACAAGAATATAATAAAAAGAATGATTATAAAAATCAAGATAAAAAAGATTTTAGACAACAAAACAAATTTGGTAAGAAATTTAATAATAATGAGGACAGAAAAAATAGTAACAATAATAATTTTAGAAACAGACAAAATACGAAATTTAGCAATAATAGGCAAGGGAATAATAATAACTTGAAATATAACAATAGACGTCCTCTTGATGAAAAGGGAATAGAAAGAAATATAAAAGATATTATGTCAGCTGATACTGTGGAGAAAGAGACTAGAGGATATAATAAGTTAATTGATAAACAAAAAAATAATAATAAATTTGATGAAACAAGAAATACTAAAAAGAAAACAAGAAGAAATCAAAACGAGGAATTTAATGAAGGAAAATTAAAAAATCTTAAACAACAAAGTAGCTTATCAAATATGTTTGAAGATACTGATGGTGGAATGCTAGATTATTATGATTTAACAACACAAAGAGGCAGAAAAGGTAAAAAGAAAAATAATAAAAATGAAGAGCAAAGAATTAAACAAAAAATCTTTAAATTAAAAGACATTACTATACCAGAATCTATAAGTGTAAAAGACTTGGCAGCAGAATTAAAGAAAACAGCAGGGGAAGTTATAATGAAATTAATGTCTTTAGGAATAATGGCAACATTAAATAACGAACTTGATTTTGATACAGCTTTTATAGTTGCAGAAGAATTTGGAGTTACAGCTATAAAGAAAGAAGAAATTAAAGAAGAAGATATTTTGTTTGATGAATCTGAAGATAGTGAAAATGAATTAGTGGAGAGAGCTCCAGTAGTAGTAGTAATGGGACATGTAGACCACGGAAAAACATCACTTTTAGATGCAATTAGGCAGACTAATGTAATTGAAGGTGAAGCAGGTGGAATTACACAAGCAATAGGTGCATATAAAGTAAAGGTAAATGATAGAGAAATAACATTTTTAGATACTCCTGGTCACGAAGCATTTACTGCAATGCGTGCAAGAGGTGCTCAAATAACAGATATAGCTATTCTTATAGTTGCTGCTAATGATGGGGTTATGCCTCAAACAGTAGAAGCAATAAACCACGCTAAATCAGCTAATATTCCAATAATAGTAGCAATAAACAAAATAGATTTACCAGATAGTAATCCTCAAAAGGTAAAAGAAGAATTGATGAAATATGAATTAGTACCAGAAGAATGGGGAGGAGACACTATATTTGTGGAGATATCTGCTAAAAAGAGAATTAATATAGACCAATTATTAGAAATGGTATTGTTACAAGCAGATGTTTTAGAATTAAAAGCTAATCCAACAAAACAATCAAAAGGTGTTGTAATAGAAGCAAGACTTGATAAAAATAAAGGTGCTATTGCATCTGTATTAGTACAAAGAGGAAAACTTGATTTAGGAGATACTGTAGTAGTTGGCTCAACAATTGGTAGGATACGTTCAATGGTAAATGATAAAGGCAAAAAGGTAAAGAGTGCAGGACCATCTACACCTGTTGAGATTTTAGGGTTAACAGAAGTACCAGAGGCTGGAGAAGTATTTTATGAAGTAAAAGATGAAAAGATGGCTAAACATTTAATAGAAAGAAGAAAGCGTCAAGCAAGAGAAAAATCTATAAATGCTTTAACAAATGTTACATTAGATAATCTGTTTAGTCAGATGGAAAAGGGAAATTTAAAACAATTAAACTTAATTGTAAAAGCAGATGTACAAGGTTCAGTTGAGGCTTTAAAACAATCACTTGAAAAGTTAAGCAATGATGAGGTCAAGGTAAAAGTTATACATTCAGCAGCTGGAGCAGTTACAGAAAGTGATGTTACACTTGCAAAAGTTTCAAATGCGATTATAATAGCATTTAATGTAAGACCTGTTTCAACAGCAAAATTGGAAGCGGAAAAAAATGATGTTCAAATAAAACAATATTCTATAATTTATCAAGTTATAGATGATGTTGAATCTGCAATGAAGGGTATGCTTGACCCTAAATTTGAAGAGGAATTAATAGGAACAGCAGAAGTACGTCAAGTATTTAAAATATCAAATGTTGGTACAGTTGCTGGAGCTTATGTTGTTACAGGAAAAATTGCAAGAAATGCCGGTGTTAGAGTTATTCGCGATGATGTTGTTATACACGAAGGAAAATTAGTATCTTTAAAGAGATTTAAAGAAGATGTAAAAGAAGTAGCAAAAGAATTTGAATGTGGTATCCAAATAGAGAAATATAATGATATTCAAGAAGGAGATATCATAGAAGCTTTTGTTATGAAAGAAATAAAAAAGTAAAAACATAAATAGGTAAGGAGAAGTGTATGCCAAAAAAAAGTAATCGTATGGACAGAGTTAATGAAGAGCTAAAAAGAGAAATAGGCAAGATTATTGATAAAGATTTAAAAAATCCGAATATAACAGGATTGATTAGTGTAACGAAAGTAAAAACATCACCTGATTTAAAAAATGCAAAGGTATATATTAGCATATTAAACAGTAAAAGTAAAAAAAATACGTTGCAAGGGGTAAAAAATGCATCAGGATTTATAAGAACAGAACTTGCAAAAAGAGTAGTTTTAAGATATATACCAGAGTTAGTATTTGAATTAGATGAGACTATGGAATATGGTTCAAGAATTGACAATATATTAAAGGAAATAATGAAATAAATGTTTTAAAAGGAGGAGTATATGACTCTAGATAAAATAATAGAAGAAATAAAGAAAGCGGAAAAGATAGTTATATTAACACACGATGCACCTGATGGAGATGCTATAGGAAGTACATTAGCAATGAAATTAGCAATAAAAAGTCTTGGTAAAGAAGCTGATGCAATAATACCTGAATATTCTAGTTGCTTTAGCTTTTTACCAGGAATAGAAGAACTAAAAAAAGAATCAGATGTAGAAAAATATGATTTAGCAATAGCTTTAGATTGTGCAGATAATAAAATATTAAATGGTTATGAAAGATATTTTGAAAAGGCAAGAGTAAAAATAGTAATAGACCATCACGGAAGTAATAAAATGTATGGTGATATAAATTTTGTAAATCCAGTAGCACCAGCGTGTTGCGAAATTTTAGTTGGGATTTTTGATTATTGTGGTGTAGAAATTTCAAAAGAAATAGGAACTTGTATAATAACAGGAATTATAACAGATACAGGAGGATTTAACTATAATAATGTAAATCCAGAAACATTCGATTTTGCAGCTATGTTATTACGAAAAGGAATAAAAATATCAGAAGTTTATCAAAAAGCATTAAAAACAAAGACAAGAGCTAATTTTGAGTTAACAAAATTAGCAAATGACAGATTAGAATTTTTGGAAGATGGAAAAGTAACATTTACATATATAAATTTAGAAGATGAAGAAAGAGTTAATGCAAAAACTGGAGACCACGAGGGAATAGTTGAATTAGGTAGAGATATAGAGGGTGTTGAAGTTTCGATATTTTTACACGAAAAGATTAATGGCAATAATAAAGGATATAAAATTTCTTTACGTTCTAAAGATTATGTTAATGTGGCAGATATTTGTATAATGTTTGGAGGAGGCGGTCACACTAATGCCGCCGGTGCGTTTATGACTGGAACAATAGACCAAATAAAAGAAAAAGTTGTTGCAGAAATAAAAGAGCAATTATAAAGCAAGGTGAAAAAATTGAATGGAATTATTATAATAAATAAAGAAAAAGGATACACATCAAACGATATTGTGCAAATTGTAAAAGGAATTTTTAAAGAAAAGGTAGGACATACGGGAACGCTAGACCCATTAGCAACAGGTGTACTACCTCTTCTTATTGGTAAAGGGACATTATGTTCAAAATATTTGATAAATCACGACAAAATTTATACGGCAACTTTAAAAATAGGAATAAAGACAGATACAGGAGATATTACAGGAAATATAGTTCAAAGAAAAGATTTTTCAAAAGAGGAGATTGAGTTTAATAGAGTATCAAATGCTTTAAAAAAATTTGTTGGGGAACAGGAACAAAATCCTCCTATATATTCTGCTATAAAAGTAAATGGAAAAAAGTTGTATGAATATGCGAGAAATAATCAAAAAGTAGATATTCCTTCAAGAAAAATAACGATATATGACCTAAAATTAAATTCTATAAAAGATGATGAAATAAATTTTACTGTTTGCTGTTCAAAAGGAACATATATAAGAACTTTATGCGAGGATATTGCGGAGAGTTTAAATTTAGTTGGTACAATGAGTGCTTTGAACAGGGAAAAAGTAGGGCAATTTTCTATAGAAAATGCAATTACAATAAAAGAGCTAGAAGAGAATTTAAAAAACAGTGTGTTTATGGAAAAATATTTTATGGATTTGGAACAAATTTTTAAAGATAAACAAGATATTATACTTACACCTAGAGCTTTTATTTCTTTTTTAAATGGAGCAAAATTGTTTACTGATGAAAATGATGGAGTATATAGAATATATGATATAAATAAAAAATTTGTAGGTGTGGGAGTTGTAAATAAGGGAATTTTAAAAAGAGATATAGTTGTAAATTAAAAAAAATGGTGATGGATAATTAAATCCATTCACCATATTTTTTGATGTAAATCTTTTTAGCAAGCATTGCAAATATACAATACAATATAGGTACAATTAAAATTACGACAAGGTAAATTGGAGGAATAGCAACAAGTCCTATTAATTTACCAAGGAATGTAAATGGTACAAGGATACCAATGATTGATAGTAAAATAGATGAAATATATACAGCTTTATGGGCATTGCTTTGTACAAAAGGTATTTTTGCAGTTCTTATAATATGCATACCAATTAAATTTGATACTATACTATAAGAGAACCATACTGTTTGGAATGTTGCAGCATCTCTAAGGTTAAATACAAACCATAAAGAAGCAAATACAACTAAGTCAAATATAGAACTTAGAGGTCCCATAAATAACATAAAGTTTTGTAAGCTTTTTATATTAATTCTTCTAGGCTTTTTTAAATATTCACTATCTACATTATCGAAAGGTAATGTTAATTGACCAAAATCATATAGCAAACCTTCAACAAGTAATTGAATTGGTGTTTCAGGTAAGAATGGTAATAAAACACTTGCAATTATAACAGACATTACTTCACCAAAATTAAAACTTGTTGACATTTTTATATATTTCATAAGATTTCCAAAAGTTTTTCTACCTTCTGTTACACCATCAAGTAAAACTCCTAAATCTTTTTCTAATAAAATTATATCAGCTGATTCTTTAGCTATATCAACAGCTGTGTCAACAGATATTCCAACATCTGAATTATTTAAAGAAGGAGCATCATTAATACCATCACCCATATATCCAACAACATTTCCAGCTTCTTTTAAAAGTCTAACAATTCTAGCTTTTTGAATAGGTGAAAGTTTAACGAAAATATTAGTTTTCTTTAATAATCTAAGTACTCCGGCATCTGGTAATCTTTCTATTTCATTTCCTTCAACAATATTATTAGAACTTATTCCAACTTTTTTACAAATACACTTTGTAACTTCCAAATTGTCTCCAGTTAATACAATAACACGAATGCCAGATTTATTAAGATTTTCAATAGCATATTTTGCACTTTCCTTTGGAGGGTCTAAAAATCCTATAAATCCTAAAAGAATCATATTTTTTTCATTTTCTACTGTAAAATCTAAAATATCATTTATATCATTTTTTTGAGCAACAGCTATTACTCTCAACCCTTCTTTATTCATATTTGTAGAAATACGTTTTATATTTTCTTTTATTTGTTTGGTAATAGGGGATACTTTACCCTTATAATCTACCATTGTACAAATATCAAGAATTTCTTCAACAGCACCTTTTGTGATTAATTGCTTTTTTTGACCATCTGAAACTACTACAGATAAACGTCTACGAGAGAAATCAAAAGGTATTTCATCAACTAAAGTATATTTCTCAGAATAATCACTCATACCATTTTGTAAGGCACGTGCGACAACTGCTTCATCAATATTGCCTCTAAGCCCAGTTTGAAAGTATGAGTTTAGAAATGCGTGTTTTAAAATTCTTAAATCTTCGTCGCCATTAATATCTAAATATTTTTCTAATACAATTTTATCTTCTGTTAAAGTTCCAGTTTTGTCGGTACAAAGAATATTCATAGCTCCAAAACTTTGGATAGAATCTAGTTTTTTTATAATAGTCTTTTTCTTTGACATTCTTACAGCACCTTTTGAAAGGCTGGAAGAAAGAATTACTGGAAGCAATAATGGTGTAATACAAATTGCTATAGCTACAGCAAATGTAAAAGCTGTTACTACACTATGTTTAGCAACATTTAAAATAAATACAATAGGTACAAGAATAAGCATAAAACGAATTAATAATTTACTAATATTTTGTATACCTTTTTGAAAAGAAGATTCAGGCTTATTATTTGAAATGGTGTGAGCAACTTTACCAAAATAAGTATTATCAGCAGTTTTTATAACAGCACATTTTGCAGAACCACTAATAACATTAGTTCCCATAAAACAAATATTATCTAAATCAGATATACTATCTAATTCATCTTCTTTAAGTTCAGTATTTATGTTCTTTTTTACTGCATCAGATTCACCTGTTAAAGAGGATTGTCCTACAAAGAGGTCAGTAGCTTCAAGAACTCTTAGGTCGGCAGGAACTAGACTTCCAGCTGATAAAACGACAATATCTTTTAGAGTTATTTGGTTTATAGGTATTTGAATTTCTTTGCCATCTCTTAAAACGGTTGTTGTTGTAGCAACTAACTCTTTTAGTTTTCCGGCTGCTTTATTTGAATTATATTCTTCAAAAAATTCTAGCAGAGTACTTGCTGTTACTAGTATTAATATAACTATAATATTAGCATAGCTTGGAGTTTGCGGTAAGTAAACATCAGTATAAAATAGAATTAATACTATTCCCAGTAAGATACTGTTAAATGGACTAAACAAACTCGCAAAAAAGTAGTTATACCATTTTTTTGGTTTGTTTTGAGAAACTTCATTTGATCCATATTTAGAAATCATTTCGTTTGCTTCATTTGAGGATAAGCCATTTTCTGATATTTGGTATTTTTTTAAAAATTCTTCTTTCGTAAGTAAACATTCTTGACCATATAGTTTTTTGATATCAACTTCTTCTTTTATATTATTATTCATTTTTCTAAATTCCTTTCATTGGATATATTATACCACTAAATTTAAAAAATGAAACATTTTTTGCAAAAAATATTGACACATTTTTCACAAAAAAATAAAAAAGGCAGGAGCACAACTCCTGCCTTTATGTAATCACTTTTTGGACAAGCCACTCAAAGTAAAAACTATAAAACCAAGAATAATACTCCTGTCATTTTATAATACATAACGCATTATAATAAATTTCCTAATAAATAAAATTACACTTATTTATTTATCATATTATTTTCAACTTGTTGTATCATTTTCTTAACCATATTACCACCGATTCTTCCAGCGTCTCTTGAAGATATATCACCATTGTAACCATCTTTTAAGTTAACTCCAACTTCATTAGCTACTTCATATTTGAATTTATCTAAAGCAGACATAGCTTCTGGAACTAATTTTTTATTACTATTTGAGTTTGCCATTTTATTTCACCTCCTGCTAATATTAACAATCTAAAGAAAAAGTGCTTGCTTTTTCTAAGTTTATAATGTGCAAAAATGCAAAAAATAAACAGGAAATTATATACATATTTGTTATAAAATTTTTTTTATAATTTTAGCTAAAGATTGTTGAAATTATTGTGCATCGCTCTCTCCTTATTTTTTCATTGAATTTGTAACATTTTGAAATGAGCCTCTTTCACGTCAAGCTGTGAACATCCCTCATTTCAAATGTAACAAATTCATATTTCAAAAAACAGTCCAACGCTTCTTTACAATAATTTCAATAATCTCTAGCTAAATAATATATTAAAATAATAAAAAAAACTTGTAAAAAAATAAAAAAGAATATATAATAAAATATAATTATCACTTAGAAAAATAATGTAAAATATGAAAGGAACGGAAATATATGTATAAATTAATAGCAATTGACTTAGATGGAACAATGCTAAACAGTTATGGAGAGGTTACAGAAAATACAAAGGAAATTATTAAAAGAACAATAAAAAAAGGCACAGATGTTATAATAGCATCTGGAAGAACAATAGATTCAATAAAAGCAATAGCAGATGAAATTGAATCTAAAAATTATATAATAGCAGGAAATGGTGCCATAGTATATGATATACAAAAAGATAAAATTATATACGAAAAATATATTCCAAAAATGAAAGCATTGAATATAATCAAGATATGTGAAGAAAACAGTATATCATATAGTGTATATACAAATAAAACAATAGTTGCTAATGCACTAAGATATAATATTTTATATTATTATAAAGAGAATTTGAAAAAACAAGAAAATAAAAGAACAAAAATAAAAATAGTAGAAGATATATATAAATATGTAAAAGAAATGCAGGATGAAAAAGTTATGAAAATATATATCTGTGATGGAAATAAATCAGTATTTAAATCAATAATAAAGAAAATGGAAGAATTTAAGGATATTGAGATATTAGATGTATCACATATGTCAAGAAAAATAATAAAAAGTGGTACAGAAGATGTGGTATTAGAGTATTATTATACAGAAATATCAGAAAAAAATGTTGATAAGTGGTATGCTTTAGAATATTTAATGAAAAAATTGAATATAAATAAAGAAGAGATAATGACAATAGGAGATAATGTAAATGATAAGATGATGATAAAAAATGCCGGTATGGGAGTGGCAATGAAAGGAAGTACACCAAAAGTAACCGAAATTGCAAATTATGTGACCGAAAAAGACAACAATAATGAGGGGGTTGCAGAGGCAATTAATAAATATATTGAATAAAACTAAGTAATAGCTAAATGCTAGCTTTTACTTAGTTTTATTTATAATATTACAAATATATTACAAATATATTATATTTTTGTAACAAGAAAAAAATCTGTTGATTTTATAAGAAATTTGTTGTAAAATAAAGTATGAATTAAAATGTTTTTAGGAGGAATTAATCATGGCAAATCCAATGCAAAAAAAGTCAAGAATGTCATTTATATTAGGAGTAGTAGTTACTTTAATAATAGCAGCTATAATAGTTGTATTTTTAGGTATGAAAATAAAGAGTCAACAAGAAACTATAGAAACTTATGAAAATGCACCAAAGAGGTTAGTAACAGTACTAAATCAAGATGTGGCATCAGGTCAAGTGCTAGAATCAACTATGTTTTCAACAGTAGAGGTTACACCTAGTGCTGTGCCAGCAAATGCAACAACAGATATAGCAAGTACTGTGGCATCATTTGAAATATGTACAGATAAGGGATTATCTATAGGTACAAATCTTGCAGAAATTATAACGTCAAATTCTGCTTCAACACAGACTCCAGCACAGGCTTCAACAACAGATACAAATCAAACTCAAACACCAAATGCAAATCAGACTCAAACACCAAGTACGTCTCAAACAGAAATTTCAGACCAAACATTTTATTATGTTACAATAGAAAATAAAAGATATGTAATATATAAAACAGATAGCAATGGAAATGAAGTTTTAGCAAGACCAATGGGCGGAGAAGAAAGTTTACAAGTTGATGATAGTGCATATTATTATGAAGGTGAAAATATATTAGATGATAATGGAGAAATAAGTGAACAAGCATTAACAGCAGTATTAAGAAGAGCAGAAGCAAATACATCAGCAAACAATGCTGCAGAAGATAATAATGCTAGAGGAAATAAAGTAGAGATAAAAATTTCACAAAATACAGTAGTAGCTAAAATAGCATTAAAAGCAAATACAATAATTACAACAGATATGCTAGTTAGAGGAGACGAAAGAGTTGTTAATGATTTAAGACAAACTGAATATAATATATTTGAATTACCAATAGATTTAGTTTCAGGAGAATATGTTGATATAAGACTTGTATTGCCAAATGGTCAAGATTTTATAGTTGTATCTAAAAAACAAGTAACAATACCAGTAGTAAATGATGCATATTCACCAGATACAATACAAATGAATTTGACAGAAGACGAAATATTGGTATTGTCGTGTGCAATAGTAGAGAATTATCAAATGAAAGGTTCTAAGTTATATGCAATAAAATATACAGAAGCAGGACTTCAAGACAAAGCAACATCTACATATTATCCAAACAATGCAGTCGTTCAATTAATAAATGAAGACCCAAATGTAGTAAATCGTTCAATTGAAGGAATTCAAAGAAGAGGAGATATACAAAGTGCAGTTAATGATGGAAACGAAGAAGATATAGAATCAGGTGTAAGTTCAAGTTCAAGTTCAAAGAAAGATGCAAGAAAAGATTACTTAGAAACATTAACACCAGAAATAACTTATTAATTAGGAAAGGATAAAGTATGAAAAAGATAGGATTTATAGGGGCGTGTGATAAAACTAATTTAATAATGTATGTGGCAAAAGCTTTAGAATGGCAGGGAAAGAAAGTATTAGTAGTTGATGCAAGTTTAGTTCAAAGAATGAAATATACTATACCAACTATAAATCCTGAAAGTTCATATTTAAGCGATTTTGAAGGAATAGATTTTGCAATAGGATTTTTTGGTAAAAGAAAATTGGAAAAGCATTTTGAAACAGATATAGATAGATTACCTTATGATTATATGTTAGTGGATATAGATACTAAAGAAGCTTTAGCAAATTTTGAAATTGGAGATTTTGATAAAAATTATTTTGTAACAACATTTGAATTATATTCTTTACGTAAAGGGCTAGAAATAATAAAAGAGATAAGAGAACCATTACAAATGACAAAAGTATTGTATAGATATACCCCAGAAAAAGAAGATGATGAATATATAAATTATTTATCAATGGACTATAGGGTAGAATGGGATGAAAATTCAATATATTTGCCTAATGATGGAAGTGATATCCAAGAGATTGAAGAAAATCAAAAGATATCAAAAATAAGAATAAAAAAATTAAGTAAGCAATACCAAAATGGAATAATATATATTACACAAGGTATTTTAGAAGAACCAAATAAAAATAAAGTAAAAAGCAGTATAAAAAAATAGGAGGAAAACCTTATGCCAGTAGTATCATTTTTTACAGGTGGTAAAGACCAAGCTGGAAATACAGTATCAGCTATAGCATTTGCAACATATTTGGGTGTTACTCAAAATAAAAAAACTTTGTTGGTATCTACCGCGTATAAAGATAAGACAATGCAGGAGGCCTTTTGGCCATCAGAGGAAATAAAAAATAGAGCTTTTTTAAAAGAACAGGCACCAAAAGGAATAGGACAAAGTGGAATAGAGGACTTAGATAGAGTAGTTAGAAGTAATAGGGTTTCGGCAAATATAATTACAGATTATACGAAAGTAGTTTTAAGAGGAAGATTAGAAGTTTTAGATAGCTATACTGGAACAGTAGAGCAATATAATAAAATACAAGCAAGCTACCCTAAAATAATAAATTTAGCAACAGGATATTATGATACTGTAATAGTTGATATGGATAACAAGGGAATATCAAATCAAAATAAAATAGAAATATTAAAAGAATCTGATGTTATTATAGCAATGACAACACAAAAATTGCATAATATAACTAGATTAAAAAATTTAATAGAAACTGGAAATGTTTTTGATAAAGATAAAACTTTAATAGTAATAGGAAAATATGATGGTAATATAAAGTATAATGTAAAAAACATATCAAGAAATGTATTAAAACAAAGACAGATAATAAATTCAATCCCATATAATTCATTAGTTTTTGAGTCTGTTCAAGAAGGAAAAATAATAGATGCAATATGGAAATTAACTAATTTAAAAAATCAAGATGAAAATTATTTAATAATAGAAGAATTGCAAAGATTAAGTGATACAATTAACAATAAAGTTTTGGAATTACGAATGAAAAAGTAAATTGAGGTCAAGGAGGAAGGAAAATGACAGTAACGAATATATTACTAATAATTGGTATTATTGTATTAACAGTAATAATTATATTATATTATATAAAATCCAAACAAAATGCTGAAGTACAAGAAGATGTCGTGGTAGATGACCAAACATATACTTTGGAAAAAATGATTGAATATGTAAAAAAGAGATTAGATGAAATAACAAAGGTTAATTTGTATGATATAGGGCTTTCTGAAGAGGAATTAATAAGAAGAAAAAATAAAAAATATGAATTAAAAAAGGCTTTAAAAGGCTGTACTTATGGTGATGTTAATGATAAAAAATACGTAAAAGAGTTAATATATGATTTATTGTCAAAAGAGTATGGTGTAACAGAAGTAAATATATCAAAAGCAATTCCGTTTGATGTACCTTCAATGCTTACTGCACAGGATAAATTTGATATTATATTATATACATACAAAAATGAATTTGGATATGAAGCATTAACAGAAATAATAAAAAAATATAATTTAGCAGCATTAAAATATGTTCAAGGAGAAACAAAACCTTGTTATGTTATAACTGAGGAAGAAATAGAAGAAATATATGAAAAAGAAAATATAATGTTGTCTTTTTCAGATAAATTAAATGTAGTTGTACAAAGAATATATCAAAAATATAAAGGATATAGTAGTATAGATGAAATAAGAGATATGAATATAGATGGTGTTTCAGGTGGTGTATCTGGATTACCAGAAAGTTTTTTAAGCCAAGTTGCACAAACTGGAGGAGATTATATAGCTCAGGTGCAAGAACATAAGGTTCAAAGAGCTTGTGATAGTATATGGATATTTTTCCAAGGTAAATCTATACGTTTGGCATTTTTATCATTTGGAACAGAAGCAGAGTTAAAAAGAGTATGCCAAAACATATATAAATATAATAATCCAGGACAACTTTCAGATACAAATGGATATAAAATAAATGAAATGAAAGATGGTTCACGTGTCGTTGTTGTTAGACCAAGTATGTCAGAAACATGGGCATTTTTCGTAAGAAAATTCGACGTAAAGAGAGCTACAGTAGAACAATGGACAGGACAGACAGAAGGAAAAGAAGAAGCAATAGAATTACTAAAATATTTAGTAAAAGGTGCAAGAATTACATCAATAACTGGAGAGCAAGGTTGTGGTAAAACAACATTACTTATGGGTATGATAGAAAATATTTATGAAACAATGAACTTACGTATTACAGAGACAGCTTTCGAGTTGCACTTAAGAAAAGTTTATCCAACAAGAAACATCTTGTCAATGCGTGAAACTGATACTATAGCAGGACAAGAATGTTTGGACGTTCAAAAGAAAACAGATGGTTCAGTTAATATCATCGGTGAGGTTGCAACAGACCCTGTTGCATCTTGGATGATACAATCAGCACAGGTTGCATCTAAATTTACATTATTTACTCACCACGCTAAAACATTTCCAGATTTAGTTACAGCTTTAAGAAACTCAATGTTAAGAGCGGGAGTATTTAAAAATGAAAAAACAGCTGAAGAACAAGTTGTTCAAGTTTTAAATTTTGATATACATTTATCAAAAGATTTTAGAGGAAAAAGATATATTGAAAGAGTTACAGAATGTACACCTATAATTAGTAAAAATGAATATACTTATGACCATAGAAAAGAAAAAACATTAGAGGGAAAATTCGATAAATTCTTTGATAATGCAACACAATTTTTTGCAAAATCAACAGATAGAGAATTATATGAATATAGAAATATATTAGAATATATAGATGGAGAATATGTAATTACAAATAAGATTTCAGACCAAAATATTAAAGAGATGAGACTAAATATGACAGATTCAGATGCAGAAGAATTTGATGCATTTGTTGAAAAACATTGGGGAAAAGAAAGTGTATTTAGTCCAGAAGAGTACAAAGAAAAGAAGAAAAAAGAAGCAATAAAGGATAGAGCAGCAAAGAAAAGAAAACCAAGACTTGCTACTGAAAGTTAAAACAGATAGGAGGTGCAAAAATTGTCGACACAGGTTACAATGTATTTGATATATGGAATGATAGGAGCTTTAGCGATTATAGTTGTAGTATATTTTATACTATCAAAAATGATGAACAAATCAGAGTATAAGCAAATACAAAAATTGAGAGAGGGTACAAGGACTAGTAGATTTTCGGCAGAGATTTTGTATCAAAAATTATACATAACTTATTCTAAAATCCCATATATTAAAACTTATGTATTAAAACTTAGAAGAAGGCTAGAGATAATAAATGTTGATGATGAATATGCCACCAGAAGGGATTCAGCTAAGATTTTGACAAAGGTATTAATACCAACAATTTTGATAATGACTGTATCTATAGTTTTGACACACAATAATTATTTAATATTATCTATATTGTTAATATTTGAACTATTTATGATTGATGCACTTATAGATGGTAGTGTAGATAAATTAGATAATAATTTGTTAAAAGAACAATTAGAATTTTTTGCAGAAATTAGACACGCGTATCACGAGTATAATATGGTAGAAGAAGCAATATATCAGATATCACAGGATGATGAAAAAGCAATATCAAGGCAAGGAGAAAAGATATATGAAGTTCTAATTTCAAATGACCCAGAAATTGAACTTGAAAAATATTATGATGTTGCACCAAATCCTTACTTAAAAGAATTTGCGGGAGTATCATACTTAACAAAAGAATTTGGAGATAGAAAAGTAGATAGAGCATCACTATATTTAAAAAACGTAAATAATATTACAGAAGAAATGCAAATAGAAATATTAAAGAGAGACAAAATTGATTATGTATTTCAAAGCTTATCAATAATATCAGTTGTACCAGTTTTATTTTTGGAGCCATTAAAAAGCTGGTCAATAGATAACTTTAGCTTTACAGAATCATTTTATCAAGGAAAAATAGGAATGCTTCTTCAAATCATAATAATTATATTAACAGTAATTTGTTATATGTTATTAAGAAAAGTAAAAAATAATGGTTCTACAGATAGAAAAGCAACAAATCAAGAGAACCCTTGGCAAGCTAAAGTGTATAGAAATCCAATATTTAAAAGATTTGTAAATTTGTTTTTACCTAAGAGGGGTTCAAAAGAATATATAAAAATACAAAAACTGTTGAAAGATTCAGCTTCAAAACTGAAAATGGAATGGTTCTATGTAAACAGAATAGCAGCTGCAATTGTAACATTTGCATTAGCTCTGGGAATTATGATGGTATTACATAATACAGCTATAAAATGGGTTTATACAGAGCCAACAACAGAATATAATTTGTTAACAGGACTTACTGATAGAGAAAGAAAATCGGCAATGGAAATGACTGAAAGTGATAATAAATTCCTTGATATGTTCAAAGGAAACTTAAAAACAACTACAGAAGATATCGCAAGGGCAATGGAAAGACACGAAGATTATGAAGATGCTGCACCAGAGGAAATAACAAAAGCTTCACAAAGAGTATATGAAAAATTACAAACAGTAAATTCAGAAGTGCTAAGACCGTTTGAAGTACTAATAGCGGTTGTATTTATGATGATTGGATATGTATCGCCTGTATGGTTATTAAAATTCCAATATAAGATGCGTTTAATGGAAATGGAAGATGAGGTTATGCAATTCCAAACAATAATATTAATGCTTATGAGGATAGAGAGGGTAAATGTTGAAATTATATTAGAGTGGCTTGAAAGATATTCTAATATATTTAGAGAGCCAATATCAAGATGTGTTAATAACTATGAAGCAGGTGCTTGGGAGGCATTGGAAGTTCTTAAAAATGAAACTAACTATCCATTATTCATAAGAATAGTAGAAAGTTTACAAGCAGCTGTAGAAAAAATACCAATTATAGATGCATTTGATGAGTTAGATTCAGAAAGAGGATATTATCAAGCGAAGCGTCAAGAGTCAAATGAAAGATTAATAGCAAGAAAAGGTATGATAGGAAAGGTTATTGGTTTTGCACCTATGGTTATGTTATTTGTTGGATATTTGATTGTTCCATTAGTTTACATAGGTTTAACAAGTATGTCAAGTACAATGCAGAGTATGTCTAGCGAAACTATATAAAAAATCTAAACAAGTAAATATTGTATTAACGAAAGGTTGTGAGTAAAGATGGAGAACGCATCAAAAGCATTGATTATGGCAGGTGGAGTACTACTTACTATGTTAGTTGTTATGTTGCTAATATTTGCTTGGGGTAGATTTACAGATTTTTATAATAGTGAAGATACATTAGCAAGAGCAGACAATGTGGCTCAATTTAATACACAGTTATCAAATTATGATAGAAACAATGTTTCTGGATATGAAATAATTTCTTTAGTAAACAATGTTGTGGATTATAATAATAGATATTCAAATCTTTCGGGAGCTAAAAATGATGAGCAATATACACCAGTAGAAGTAACAGTAGATTTTGGAACAGATGTAAATTTAAAAATGTTTCCGTATGATGATAGTCCAAATAAATTATTTACACAACTTGAATATACGGCTTCTCCTTTAGAGAATGGACTAGAAATAATAATAAAAAACGGATTAAATGTAGAGAATCTTTATGGGGGAAAAACAGATGTAGCGGCTACAGTTGCAAAAAATATAAATTCATTAGACAAAGATAAGGTAGAGAAATATTACGAAAGAATAGGAGTAGAAATGAGTGATGATGATATCGAAAAAATCATTGTGGATAAGTTTAATGAGTTAACCGGAAAAAATGTATCAGATTATAGTACTATAGAAAGTAATTATTTAGGTGATGAAATGTATAAATATTATGAGTATTATCAGTTTAAAAAAGCTAAGTTTGATTGTGATATAGTTACTTATAATAATGTTTCTGGAAGAATTGATAAGATGGTATTTAATTTTAATGGTACGATAGAGTAATTGAAAGGATAGTAATTATATGGAAAATGCATCAAAAGCTTTGCTTATGGCAGGTGGGGTATTACTAGCAATGCTAGTGGCTACATTATTTGTATATGCCTTTACTACGATGGGTGATAGTTCAAGAGATGTAATGAAAGTATGGAGCCGAGAAGAAATACAAAGTTTTAATCAAAAATTTTATGATTATGAGGGCAGAAGTGACCTAAGAGTTCAAGATGTTGTAACTATTATTAATATTGCAAATGACAATAATGATGAAAATAATACAGATAGTTTACAAACAATAGTAACAGTAAAATTAAAGCTTAATAATGGTACAGAGGTGATAGCTGCTGGGCAGGATGCAAGTCGGAAATATAATAAAATTATCGGCAAATGACTTGAACCAATTTATGCTTTTGAATCTATCATCAACGTATACTGTAGCAGATACAGCAATAGAACATACAGATTCTATAGTTAGTGCAATTACTATAACACAAAATCCGTAAAAAAATAAAAAATACAGAAGAAAAATATTGAATTTTGTAAAAAGAAGTGTTATAATAAGTGTATTGAAAAAGAGGCGTTTTATGAAGAAAACTTTTTTTAAAGTAGGAATAACAATAATAATATTATTAGTAGTGATAATAATTGTATTATCAAAATATTATGAATATAAAGAAAAAGTATCAAAAATAAAAGAATTCAATGTAGAATATGAAAAATGTTTAGACGGAGAAATATATGGAACAGAACTTGCAAATCTTATAAATAAAGCAATAGATGATAACGAAAGAAATTTTGTGAAAAAAGATAAGCAAGGTGTTTATATAAAAGATGATACAAATTCAGTAACTATAGATGTTAGAATAACAGATTTAGAAGAAAAACCTGTGTATAAAATGGAAACATTTTATAATAGTGGTAATGGAATGACAGATTTTATACAATATTATAATATAGTAAAATTCAAATGTGCCAAAGCCGAATATAATAAAACAGGTAAAATATCATATATGTTATTTGAACAAATAGAAGAATAAAAAAAGTTATTAATGTTAAAATAGACGGAAAATTATTCCATAAGATTTTTGGTCTACATATATAATAGAATAGTATAATAGAACAAAGGAGGAATTTTATTATGGAGAATGCATCAAAAGCATTAATTATTGCAGGAGCAATTTTATTATCAATTTTAATTGTATCAATAGGTATGGTAGTATTTAGAAATGCTAGGGAAGCAATGGGAGGTTCTAATCTTAGTAGTGAACAAATAGAAGCGTTTAATGGAAAATTTACAAGTTGGATAGGAGATAGTATGTCATCATCAGATGTATATAACTTAATAAGTGCTGTTCAAACTAGTAATCAAACTGAAAAAGCAGAAACTACGTGTAGATATATAGCAGTAATAGTAAATTTTGGTACTGCTGCTAATTATGCATCTTACAATACATTTTATGGTAGGTTACCAGTAGGAGAATCAGCTTGGTCAGATGGAAGTATTACAGTTCAAAAATCAGAGGATACAACTACGGTAGATTCAAAAAATGTTGTAAGATTACCATCGAGTACAAGATATAAAGTTACAGTAGAAAAATATGTCAATGGATTAATTGCAGGAATAAAAGTTACGAATGCTTCTTAATGTAAAGGAGGATACTGATTATGGAAAATGCCTCAAAAGCATTAATCATTGCAGGTTCAATATTAGTATCAATTTTAGTAATATCCCTAGGTGTAGTAATATTCAGAAATATGAGTGCAAATGTTAATCAACAATCTAGGTTAACAGAGCAAGAAATATCAAACTTTAACTCAAGATTTACAAAATATCTTGGAGAAAATGTGATAGGATATGATGTAAATGCACTATTGCAAATAGTGCGTCAAGTTAATATGCAGGAAGATATAGTTGGAGATGCAGAAATAAAAATTAATTTAAAAGACACAACTAGCACAAAATCAGGGGTTATTCCAGGAGGTGCTGATACCTCAAAAGATACTATTAGAAGAGTTGAAAATTCAAATTCATATTATAAAGTGGAAATACCAACAAATGGATACAGAGATGGATTGATTAATACGATAAATATTGAAGTAAAACCATAAAATCTGGGAGAAGGTGAATATACTGTGGAAAATGTAGTTGATGCGTTAATTATGGCAGGTTCAGTATTGTTATTAATAATTGGACTAACTGTTAGTATGTCATCTTTTTCCAACTTAAGATTACAAGTAGATGAAATATTTAGATCTGATGAAGCAGTTGATATGGCGCAGGATAGTAGTCAAGGATATATAAACTACTATGAAGCAGAAGGTAGTCAAGATGCAACAATAAGAGTTGTAGGAGTAGAAACAGTAATGTCATCAATTAGGAGACTTGTAAGAGAATCTTATGTTGTATATATACAAGATAGTGGACTTATAAGTGAGGTAAAAGATGTTGTAGAGGCTGGAGATAGTGGTTTTAATTCAACAGTAGAAACAAGAAAAATTAATGGAGAAGAATATTTAAGACTATCTACAGAAGGGCTAAATTATAAAAACCTTGATAAAAGAGTAATGGGAGCAATTTATGATTATCTCGGTAAAAGTACAGTTAGATACGATGAATATGTCGGTATATATCAGCAAGATTTAGAAGATGTATCTTCTGCAAATAGACAAACACTTAGAATTATAACATACAAAAGGCACATATAAATTAGTTGTATAACTAAAAAATAGGCAAGGAGGGATTAAAATGGGAGACACAGCAATGGTTATTGTAGCTATAGGAGTAGCTGTAGTAATTATATTTGTTTTTCCATTAGTGGAAATAGCTAATAAACAAGATGAAGTAACAACTATGGAAGTATCAGAATTAACAACAGAATTTGTAAATAGGATTACTAATACAGGTAGGTTAACTTCGGAGGATCTTAATAATTTTAAACAGGAACTTGCGGCCTCGGGCTCTTACGATGTACAAATAAAACTACAAAAAATCGATGAAAATCTTTCTAAAAAAGAGTATGCTGCTCAAGTTACTATTGGAGATAATACATATTATGTAATGTATCCTACACAAGTAATGGAAGCTTTACGAGGAGATGGGTCATCAGATGATACTGAAATACCTTTACAACAAGGTGATTTAGTTTATGTATATGTAATTAATACAAATCAAACAGTATTTCAATCACTAATAAAAGCTATATTTGGAAATAAAGGGGAAGATTCAGGAGCTATTACAAGTAAAGCTGTGGGTGAAGTTAAAGTTAGTGGTAATTAAACTCATAAATAAAAAGCTTGTAATAAATACAAGCTTTTTTAATATATAAAATACCAATTTCTTTAACATTATCTTTGTAGAAGAAAGGAACATTAGAAATGAAAATACAATATTTAGCTGTAATTTTTATAATAATAATATTGCCTATTTCAATAGTATGTTCTCAATATATCAGTAGTCGAATTGAATTAAAGAAAATAGAGATGGGGTATGATGAAAACTTATCAAGTGCTACTTATGATGCAGTAAAAGCATTTCAGTTAAATACAGTAAATAATGCAATATCAGATAGGGCAACATCAAAAACAGATAATTTACAGGCAGTTGTAAATGCATTTTTTAATTCATTAGTAGTAAACTTTGGTTATCTCGGAAATGATACACAAATGATGCAAAAGTATGTACCAGCAGTAGTATTTTCGTTATATGATGGATATTATATATATTCACCTTATGTTAATACTCTTACAGGATTAGATAATTCAGATGATGATAATAAACAATATGATGAAAATTATTCTAGAGACGGAGCTATTAGGGAAGGATTAAAAAATTATATTTACTATAATTGTAGATATAAAATTAATAATAGCAATGATTTTGTAATCACATATACATTAGATAATTATATTACAATAGATGGATATATAAAAGGAAAATATGTTTATGATTCTGGATATTTAATGACAGGAATAACAGGAAGCCCATCATCAGGTTATACTTATGATGGAATAACTTTTAGAAGCAATGATAGAGAAAATATGAAAGAAGTAATAAAAACAGGAGATACTGAAACTATAGAACGTTCTTATGTCAAAATAGATGGTACAAAGTTTTATTTAAATGATGGTCCGGGAGAGAGTCAGGACAAGATAATTTATTATGATGGATTGGGGAACGAGCATGTAGTTGCTTCTAAAGGTGAGAATGTTACTTCCTCTGATGGAGTTGAACACTTTAATGTAGGAGGAGAGATATTTGCGCTATATGAAAATGCTATAACTACAAATAAAAGTCCGTATGTTTATTTAAAAAACGCTAAAGAGTTTACTGAAAGAGTATTAGGAGATGGACCAAATGATTATAATTTAGGGAATTTAAAACCGAGTCAAGGTGAAATTATAGGGATAAATGATGAGGGAATTGATGGAACTCAATTATTTTCAAATGATAATCCAATATTTGAAATTTCTTCGGGAACACAAATTCAAGATTCAAATTCAAATTTTAATTTACATAGAGCAGAGGTAATAAGAAGAATAATAGAAACAAATTTAACTCAAGCAATATCGGGATTTAAGCAATATACAAGTTCAACAGAAGAATATTTGATGCCTAAAATTTCAGAGAGTGATTGGGGGAAATTAGAGAATAATGTATGTGTAACAACATTTTTGCAAGGAATGCGTATAGGACAAAATAAATACAATAATTATTGTGTTATTCCAAATACTTTAAATAAAGAATATGTTGATGAGGATGATATATATATATTAAAAAGTAGTACTACTACCATACCAGAGGATAAGGGAATATATTGTGCAGCAAATGATAGAACATTAATAACAGAAGGTGGAATTATTGATAAATCAGCAACTGGGTATTATGCAGGAATTTCAAAATTAAATTTTCAAAAGATGTTAAATGGAAAAAATAAATATTATTATCCTATGAAAGGGTTTTATGGAAGTTATACAAGTATAGTTGGAAGTTCAGGAATTAATAGTATTGCATATTCGGATATGTACCAATATATGAGAAATTTGTCTGAAACATCAAGACCAGAATATGTGGGTAAAGGAAGTAATATTACGGCTTTAAAAAGAGCATATTATGCAGGATTAGCGAGAGAGCGATTAGGAGTGTATAATGTAAATAATGGATTAAATTATGAAGACCAAAATACAGAAATACCAATAACTAGAAAGTATGAATATGCAGGAGAAGGCACAGGAGGCTCAAATAGGGTAGAGGTACGAACTGCTAATCAAAGCATAGAAAACTGGTTTTATTTAAAAAATTATTATTCAGGAGATGCTTATCGTAATTATGATGAAGACGGTGATGGAAATGTGGAAGGCAATATAACTTATAATGATGGAGAAACATAATTATAATTTGAATTTTATATTTATAAAAAAGAGAATATTAGCTTATATAAGTTAATATTCTCTATTAATTTACTCTGTTAACATTTTTCCAATTTGAGTAACTGTTCCAGCCCCTTGAGTAAGTATAATATCATTTTCTTTAACATTATCTTTTAAGAAAGATACGCAATCATTAAAATCTGGGATGTAATGAGCAGTTTTTCCAAGTAAATTAAGCTTTTGAACTAAATCTTTTGACGTTATACCATAAGTATTAGATTCTCTAGCTGCATATATATCTAAAATAATAATATGGTCGAAATTAAGTAATGCTTTGGCAAAGTCATCCATTAAAAGTTTAGTTCTACTATAAGTATGTGGTTGAAAAACAATCCAAGATTTATTGTATTGCTTGTTCATTAAAGCTTTTGCTGTTGCAATGATTTCTGTAGGATGATGACCATAATCATCATATATACTTGCACCATTTAGTGTTCCTTTAAATTCAAATCTACGTCCAACACCAGTATATTGTAGTAACGCATTTTTTATTGTTTCTGCACTAATCCCATATTCATTACATAAGGCAATACAACCTAAGGAATTTAAAACATTGTGCATACCAGGGACACTAAGTTTAATTCTAGTATAAAATTTATCGTGACAGTAAACATCAAATTCTGGAAAGCCATTATCATCAAAGACTATATTTACAGCAAAAAAGTCTACATTTTTATTGCTAATTCCGTAAGTCAATGATTTGGCTCTAGTATATGTTGGTAAATCTAAACAGTTTTTGTCATCTCCATTTACTACTAAAATACCATTGTTAGGTAATAATTCAACATATTTTATAAAAGCTTCCTTTATGTGGTCAAATGTTTTGAAATAATCTAAATGGTCATTATCAATATTTAGAATAATTTCAGCCTTTGGACTGAATTTTAAAAAGCTTTCCACATATTCGCAAGCTTCTATTATAAAATATTCGCTATTACCTACTTTATAATTTCCACCTATTTGACTAAGTTCTGCACCTACTTGAATGCTAGGATTTTTTAAAGCCTCTAAAAAACATAATGCTACCATTGATGTTGTAGTACTTTTTCCGTGAGTACCAGCTACTGTTATTGTATCAGAGTAACACTTTGTTATTTCACCTAAAAATTTAGCTCTTTCTATAGTTGGAATGCCTAGATTTCTGGCTGTTTGTAATTCTATATTATCCTCTTGTATTGCTGCTGTATAAACAACAATATCACTTCCGACAACGTTTTCGGCGTGATGACCGTTAGTTACTTTAATTTCATCATTTTGAAGTTTTTTAGTAATATCAGTTTCAACATTTGTACTTCCGGTAACCTCAAATCCCCAGCTGTTAAGTATTTCTGCAATACCACTCATACTTACGCCACCAATTCCAACTAAATGTATTTTATTATATTTTTTTAAGTTTGCTATATTTGGCATATTATTCAACCCCTATTTAATAAATTCATTGTCTATTCTATAATTATATACTCATATTATGAATTTTTCAATAGTTTTGTGAAATTATATTTTTTTTGCAACAATTACAAACCTTCCATCTGTTGTGTGATATGAGCAAGTGGATAGAGTCATTAATTGTTCTCCATATACAGCTGTTTTACCAGTATCATATAAAGATGAATTTTTGGCATTATTGACAAATTCATTAAATTCGTTTTCATTGTTACTATTTATAAAGTAATAATATCTAAATACATTTTTTTCGGATTTATAATATACCCTTGATTTAAAAACTGAGATAATTTCAAAAGTAGAATCTTCATTATTAGTTGTAAATCTTATAGTGGGATGTTGTTGATAATATTTTTTGCTGCTATATTTTAACAATCCTTTAAACATAGCATTACTACTTTTCATATTATGACCATATATAAGTAAATTGCTACTAGGAGGATTCCATTTATAATCTTTATCTAAAAAAATAGAACCATTTTTTGAATATTGTTTTTTGTAATTGTGGGTCATATAATAACTATTATTTGAAGTTTGTAAAACAGGATAATTTATATCAGTATTTTCAATTTCAATCCAACCGATTATATCGGAATTTTCTTTTTGTAGTTCTTTTACTTTAATAATTCTTTCATTCTTTTTGTCTATGTCTATAGAAGGGGAGTCCTCTTGCTTAGTAGGTGTTTCATTTTGCTCATTAGGAGTTTCACTTTCTGAACCTTCAGAAATAATGTTCTCTTGAGTTTCAACAGCGTTTTCAATAGAAATATCATTTAATAAATTTGATTGTTTTTTAGCATTATAGGCATCATAAAAAAATAAAAAAATATATATAATTGAACTAGCAATTAAAATTATAAAAAAAATTTTTTTAAATTTATTCATATTATTCACATATTAAGAGAAAAAGCCTACAGTATTATACTAATGTAGGCTTTTAATATATTAATAATCCTTTCTGTTTAATAAGGTAAGTGATACTATTGATACTATCAAAGTAAATATTGCTATATCTAATAAATTATCTGTTCCTGTTTTTGGAGTTTCATCTTTTTCTTTCTCTTTTTCAGTAAGTTTAGCATAAATAGTTTTATTTTCTGTAATAGCAGTTTCAAAATCAAATTCAGCTGTAAATTCAGCATCTAAATAGAATCCGTCTATAGTATAGTTATTTAAACCTAATTTTTCTAAATCAATTTTTGAAATTAAATCTTCCTTCTTTAAAGTAGTACCAGGTGTTAATGAAATAGTTTCAGTTTTATCATTTAACATAATTGTTAAAGTAATATTTTCTACATAATTTTCACTGTCAATATCTATACCTTCAATTTCACTACTTTCAAATAAAATTTTATTTTCTTTATCAGCAACAACTAATTTGTTATCATTTAAAAATATCTTGTTTTCACTATCATCTGAATTGATTATTTCAATTGATGTTGAAGGGTCATCGATATCAACATAAATTACATTTTCTGTTTGATTTGATGAAATAGTACCATTCATTTTTAAAGTAGGTCTATTTTCACTTTCAGAAAGAGCTGATGATTTTGCCAATTCTATACCATTGTTAGAATTTTCTTTACCATTGTGACCTAAATCTAATTTTTTTACTTCAACTGTACCAGCATTAACAAGTACACCTCCGTAAGCACAATCTGAAATTGTAACATTATCTAAAATAACATATCCACCATTATAAGCTTGTACACCATATTTTGGACTATTAGCTAATTTTAGATTAACTAAATTAAGTTTTGCACCAGCACCGGCTGTAAGTAATGTGCTGTTTGCTCCATTTGGATTCCAGTTGGAACTTTCTGCAGATATAGTATGACCATTACCATTAATAGCTATATTTTTATCAGTAATTTCTATAGGTGCTGTTAATTTAATATCTGCTGCTAAAGAGATAGAGTCTCCATTTGCTGCATTTTGAATAGCATTTTTGAAATTTTCTTCATCTTCTACAGAAGTAGAATCAGCAAAAGAAGAAATTGGAGTAAGTATCAAAACAAATAATGATACTAGTAATAATAAAAATAATTTTTTTGTTTTCATAATATATAATTCCTTTCTTTTTGGTTTCAATACTATAATCTCCTTAAATTCTTTTTTTATACATAATTATTAAAAATTTTCTTTTTTTCTACAAAATTTGATTATATTAAAATGAAACTATATAAATAAAGGGAAATGGAATATTATGGAAATATATATAAATAAATTGAAATTTTTTGCTTTTTACTATTGACAAATTGCAAATATCATAATATAATAAACATTGTCGTTAGGGCAAATACCAGTAATATGCAGATGTGGCGGAACTGGTAGACGCACAGGACTTAAAATCCTGCGGTTGAATAAACCGTGCCGGTTCGATTCCGGCCATCTGCACCATTAGAACCTCAAGTGTTTAGAAAGATTAAGCTTGAGGTTTTAATTATAAAAAATTTTGTAGTTCTACAAAAAGTTCTACAAAATTCATAACATTTTATTTTTATAAAGTCTTTATTTAGTAGCTAAAATAAGGATTTTTTATTTTCTAACATTTCTAACAATTTTTTATTTATAACTCCATTTCTTCATTTTCTTCATCATCTTGACTAAGATCGGTAAAGTTTAAGCTATTGCCGATTACTAAAGCAGAATTTTGTTTTGATTCTATATCTACATGTGTGTATATGTTAGCAGTAGTATTGTAACTTGAATGACCTAGCCATATTTGGATATCTTTCATACTGACTTTATTGGATAGTAATAAACTTGCACAAGAGTGCCTTAAATCATGAAATCTTATAGGCTTCAAATTATTATCTTTTAGTATTTGATTAAATTTATGTGAAACATAATCAGGTTTTAGAATAGAACCATCTGTATTTACACAAACATAACCATTTGTATTCAAATATGATTTTTTAAATATTTGCTTATTATACTCTTGCTTTGATTTTTCTTCTAAAAGTAATTCTTCCATTTCTGGAATTAAAGGTAAAGTTCTATAACTTGATTGATTTTTTGTTTTATCTTCTGCAACTATTTGTAATGTTCCATCTACTTTAGTTTGTGAAATAGTATGTCTTATAATAATTGTTTTATTATCAAAATCAACAGCATCCCATTTTATACCAAGTGCTTCACTTCGTCTAAGTCCATAATAACTTGCAAGAAGAACTGGCAATTTTATAGGGGTATCTCGTATAGCAACGAATAAATTATTTAATTCTGATTTATTATAATAAGTTGCTATATATTGTTCTTTTTTAGGCTTTTCCACTTTATCAGCTGGATTAGTTAGTATCAATTCACACTTTACTGCATATTGCAAAGCTTTCCTAATATTTGCATGATATCGAAGAATTGTATTTCCTTTTAAACCTAATTTGTATAATTCTGTATAAAAATCTTGTATATGATAAGGTTTTAAATCTTTAAGTGAAATATCTAATTTCTTAAAATAGTTATATACTTTTCCTTTTACGATTCTTTCATAACCTGCATAAGTTGTTTTAACAACTTGCGGTTTTATAATTTCTAACCAATTTATCATAAAATCGCAAAATTTTATATTAGCTTTATTATTAATATCTAAATTAGAAATGGTTGGCTTTTCATTTAGATTTTTTTCATATTCGTATCTTATTTCTTCCACTTTTCTTTCTGCAAGTTTTTTATTATTCTTAACTTTTAATTTTGTAGAAATCCACTTTCGTTTTATATTATTAAATTCATCTTTATAATATAAAACAGCATAATAAATATTTTTCTTTTGTTGTAGTGTGGCTGTTACTGTTATCATAAAACGACCTCCTTATTTTTGTGTAAATATATTTATTTTCAATTTTGATTGATAATATATGAAATTATATTAGCTTTTGGAATTTTATATTGTCTGCCTATTTTCATAGCTTTAATCTTATTTTCCTTAATAAGTCTATATGCTAATGTTAAACTAATTCCACCTAACATATTTCGCATTTGTTCAATGTTTATAATATCTGGGTAATTAGTAAACATGATAGAATATTGTTCTTTTATATCCATTTATTTGACCTCCTTTTATTAATAGACTACTTTTGGGACATCTATCGAAACGGTTAATTTCCTATCTATTTCAAATCTTTTCTTTTTAGCATTATACTTGTAAGCACTAGAATTGAATTTTCTAAAGTTACGATTTGAAATGTCAAAATAATAAGATAGTTCTTTAGCATCTTGTTTCAGTTGTGCTTTAAGAGTTTCATAACTATCTCTATTGGATTTTTGTTTTAATTTTATGTATTCGATGGTCTGTTCTTTATGTTTTTGTTTGTTTTGTTGTTTCCTTTGATCTTTTTCTTTATGATACCTAAAATCTTTCTTTATCACTTTTGATATATAGGCATTACTGACATTTAGTTCTAAAGAAATATCAATAGGTTTTAAATGTTTATTGTAGAATAAATCAATAATTTTTTCTTTATTTGACATGATAAAAAACCTCCTTATAATTGGTTAAATTTTTGCTAATAAATTTTGAGCATAGTAATATAAATGAATATTTATCACTAAATACTCATCTTTACCTTTATTTGTTGAAAAAATTATATTATCATAGTTAGTAATAATCAATTCCCTTTTTTTTCCCTTTTTTCTTAAAACTTAAAAGTACTTGAAATAAATTGTAAATAGATAGTAACAAGTGATTGAAAAAATTTAATGAGCAAATTTTAAAAGGATGTAAAAAAATGAATGCAAGAAAATTATAAAAAGATTATAAATTACATTGTTTTTTGTAAAAGATTTAGATATAATAAACACATCCTTTTCCCAAAGGAAATCTTTGAGAAAGGAGGTGCTATTTCAGGATGACCTCATTTGAATTAATCTGGCGTCTAATTGTGTTACTGTTAAGTACATATGAAGACAAAAAGCCAGAAGACAAACAAGACTAGAAATAGTTGATAGAAGTGTATTGCTACTACACTTCTATTTTTTCGCAAAAAAATAGAACTAAATGTTGCTACCCATTTAGTTCGTGCTATTCAAATGACCTCACATTGAATAACTTAAGTTAAATATAGTATACTACATTTTTTATTATATGTCAAATTAAATTTTTATATTCTATAAAATTGTATCTGTTAAGTAATTCGTGGCAAAATTTTTGCCTATAAATTTTTGTGTATTTTTAGTTGATTTTTCTCTTTATT
>CANQRS010000005.1 GCA_947626295.1 uncultured Clostridia bacterium | reverse complement strand
TAGTACTGAGTCATATTATATTCTGTTTAGAGAACGAGGTACAAGGGGAACAGAAGGTCAAGGGTTGGAAGTTGAAGATACAGAGGAAGATGTTGAAAAACAAGTGATGAATCACATATTGAGAGAGGAGCGACACAATATAATAGAGTATTTAAATGAGTTGTATAATTTTGGGTATAAGAAAAATGAAATATTAGATATGACTATAGAAAAATTTGGAATAGAGTTTGATGATTTGCTAGAGGTACTAAGGGAGGAATTGGAAGAAAGGAAAGCAAATGGTAAAAATTTAATAGATTATAGATAATAAATAAAAAATTAAAAAAGTAACACGAAAAATCTTTGACTTTTTCCAAAATTTGTAGTATAATATAGATGGTGTTTAATTAAGGGGAAATAAAAAATTGGCTGAAAGGAGCGTAAGCTTTTATGTTTAATATAGGAGATAAAATAGTATATCCAATGCACGGAGCAGGAACAATAGATTCAATAGAGGAAAAAAATATTTTAGGGGAAAAACAATCATATTACATATTAAAAATGCCTGGAGAGGTAAAGGTTATGGTGCCTATAGACAAAGCAGAAAAGGTAGGCGTAAGAAATATAATAGATAAAAGTTCAGCAGATAAAGTGTTTAAATTATTATCACAAGATGAGACAGAAATGGATAAAAACTGGAATAAAAGATATAGAGATAATATGGACAAACTAAAAAGCGGAGATATATATGAGATAGCAGATGTAGTAAGAAATTTAAGCTTTAAACAAAAAGAAAAAGGTCTTTCAACAGGAGAAAAGAAAATGCTTGTAAATGCAAAGCAAATTTTAGTCAGTGAATTAGTTTTAGCGGAGCAATCAAGTAAAGATGAAATGGAAGAATTAGTTGAATCAAAAATTAATAATTCATTTATGTTATTTAGAGGAAATAATGAAGTAAAAGAAAATGTTGTTGAAAAATTTATTCCTTTTAATGGAGAAAATCCTAGTAAAACAACGGAAGCATAAGAGTGATAGGAACAGAAAATGAAGAAATATAAAATAGCAATATTAACGTTAGGGTGTAAAACAAATCAGTACGAAACAAATGCGATGATGCAAAAATTTATAGAAGCAGGTCATCAAATATGCGAATTAAAAGATATACCAGATGTGTATATAGTAAATACGTGTACAGTAACTAATATATCAGATAGAAAGTCAAGACAAGCATTGAGAAAGGTAAAACAAATAAACAAAGATGCTATAGTAGTTGCTGTAGGTTGTTATGCGCAAGTTGCAAGAGAAATTTTGGAACAAATGGAAGAAATTGATATTGTATTAGGAAATAAAGAAAAAAAAGATATTATCAAATATATAGAAGATTATCTTGAACAAAAAGAAAAAAAAGTAGTACAAGTATCAGATATAGCTAAACAAGAAGAATTTGATGAGTATGGTTGTATATCATATACAGAAAAGTCAAGAACAACTATAAAAATACAAGATGGATGCAATAATTTTTGTACATATTGTTTGATACCGTATGCAAGGGGTAGAATTAGGAGCAGAAAAAAGGAAAATATTATAAAAGAAGCGGAAGAAATTTCAAAGCGAGGAATTAAAGAAATTGTTTTAACTGGCATACATATTGCGTCTTATGGAAAAGATTTCGAGTCTGAATATAGATTAATAGATTTACTTGAGGATTTAAACAATGTACAAGGTATAGAAAGAATTAGATTAGGTTCATTGGAGCCAACAATAATAACAGAGGAATTTGTTCAAAGACTAAAGAAATTGGACAAGATATGTGAGCAATTTCATTTGTCATTGCAAAGCGGTTGTGATGAAACTTTAAAGAGAATGAACAGAAAATATAGTATAAAAGAGTTTAAAAAATCGGTAGATATATTAAGAGATAATTTTGAAAATGTAAATTTGACAACAGATATAATAGTAGGATTTCCCGGAGAAGATGAAGAGGAGTTTTTGAAAACTTATGAGTTTTTAAAAGAAATAAAGTTTTATAAAACACATATATTCAAATATTCAAAAAGAGATGGAACAGTAGCAGCTAGTATGGAAAATCAGGTAAGCGGGGAAATAAAAGAAGAAAGAAGCAAGAAATTAATAGAACTTTCAAATCAAAATCAGTTAGAATATAATAAAAAATACATTGGAAAAGAAATGGAAGTATTAATTGAAGAAAAACAGCAAGATTATTATGTAGGTCATACTAGAAATTATGTTGTCGTAAAAACAAAATCAGATATTAATTTAGAAAATAAAATTGTAAAATTAAAAATTTATGAAGCAGATAAAGATGGAGTTTATGGAAAGTAAGAAGGTATATTGAGGTATAATCAATATACTTTTTTTGGTAAATTTTATAATTTTATGTTGAGGAAATATTATAAATATGTTAGAATATAAAAAATACAAAAATGTGGGAGGAGAAAGTTGGAACTAAAAGGAGAGATAACAACAGTAATATTCCAAAATGAAATTAATAGTTACACTATAGCAGAGATGTATGCAGATGAGATAGACGGACAAGATAGTAATTCCATAATAATTGTAGGTTATATGCCATTTGTAACTCAGGGAGATGAGTTGAAGATAATTGGTAAATTTGTTGAACATAGAGAATATGGTAGACAATTTAGGGTAGAAACATTTGAAAAGTTGATGCCTCAAACTTTAGAAGCTTTAGAGAAATATTTGGCTAATGGGACTATAAAGGGTATTGGAAAGTCCACAGCTAAAAGAATTGTAGATACTTTTGGAGAAGATACAATAAATGTAATAAAGTTTCAGCCACTAAAATTAGGCAGTATAAGGGGAATAACTAAGAGTAAAGCTTTAGAGATATCAGAAAGTTTTATAGAGCATTGGGAAATGTGGCAGATAGTAGGCTTTTTAGAAAAGTTTGGAATAGGTGCAGAGAATGCTAAAAAGGTGTATGACAAATTTGGAGTTGGTGCAATAGAACAAATACAGGCTAATCCTTATGAGTTAATAGATATAGTAAGAGGTATTGATTTTAAACAAATTGATAAAATGGCTATAGATATTGGAATCGATATAAATAATGAAAAAAGAATAAAAAGTTGTATAAAATATGCACTTTTAAAGATAACACAAAATGGTCATTGTTGTACATTAAAAGATAATTTAATAGAATATGTAAAAACTTTGCTTGGTGTAGAACAAGAGTATGTAGAAAATAGTATTATAAATTTAAAAGTTGCAGAGGAGATTTATGAGGAAGAAAGAGAAAATGGAGACAGATGGATTTATTTAGGAGCATTTTATAGAACTGAAATGAATATTGCAAAAAAAATATTGTATTTAGATAATGCGAAAAATTTAAAATATATAAAAAATATTGACGTAGAGTTAAAGAAGAATGAATTTTTAGATGATATAAGTTTGTCAGAAAAACAAAAAGATGCAATAAGGGCAGTAAATGATAATAATGTTACTATAATAACAGGTGGACCTGGTACAGGTAAAACAACAATTATAAAATCAATAATAGAAATTTATGAGGCAAGAAAGAACAAGGTGGTATTGTGTGCCCCAACAGGTAGGGCAGCGAAAAGAATGACAGAAACTACAGGGAGAGAAGCAAGTACATTACATAGATTATTAGAAATTGGTAAGTTTGATGAAGATGTGTATTTAAAAAATAATGTGGAATATCAAAGTACACCAATAGATGCAGATTTAATAATTGTAGATGAAATGTCTATGGTAGATATTTTTTTGATGAATTATTTGGTAAGTTCCATATATCAAGGAACAAAATTAATTTTAGTTGGAGATATTGACCAATTACCATCAGTTGGACCAGGAAGTGTTTTAAAAGATTTAATTGATTCGGAAAAAATTGCTACTATTCATTTAGATAAGGTTTTTAGACAAGCTGCTAAAAGTAAGATTGTAGTAAATGCACATAGGGTAAATAATGGGGAGGATTTTATAACAAAGGAAGAAATTGAAAAAGACTCAAAAGATGATTTTTTTGTTATAAATGAGACTAATCCAACAAAAGTATTAGCTCAAATAAGCTCTTTATGTACAGGTAGGCTAAAGAATTATGGAGATTATGACTTTTTTTCTAACATTCAAATTTTGACACCAACTAAAAAAGGAATGCTTGGAACTAAGGAATTAAATGGGTATTTACAACAAATATTAAATCCATATAGCGAAACTAAGGCGGAAAAACATTCTAATGGGGTAGTATTTAGAGTTGGAGATAGAATAATGCAGATAAAGAATAATTATGATATATATTGGGAAAAATGTGATGATGAGACAAAAAATGGTACAGGTGTATTTAATGGAGAAATTGGAACGATTACAGCAATAATTGAAAATGAGAAAAAGGTAGAAATTAAGTTTGATGATGATAAAATGGCTTGGTATGATTTTTCGGAATTAGAGCAAATTGAACATAGTTATGCTATAACAATTCATAAGTCACAAGGGAGTGAATATGATGTTGTAATTATGTGTGTACCTAAAGTTGCGCCAGTTTTGTTGACTAGAAATATTTTATATACTGGTATTACAAGGGCAAAAGAGCTTCTAATTATTATAGGAGATAGAAATATTGTCAATTTTATGATACAAAATGTTGATAGCAAAAAAAGAAATACAGGATTGAAATTCAAATTAGGAGGAAAAGAGTAATTTTTGATAAAATTTTGAATATAATTTATCCGCAAGTGTGTGGAATATGTGGAAGAATAGGCAAAAAATCAATTTGTAGAAAATGTGAAATTAGTTTGACGAAAAAGGCTGCTTTTATGGTGGAGGATTATAGAAATACTACAGGATATTTTGAAACACATATATATCTTTTTCAATATGGTGGAGAAATTAGAAATGCAATTTTAAACTATAAGTTTAATGAAAAGCCATATATTTATAGGACTTTTGTAAATTTTTTGAAAAATAGTGAAAAAATGTATGTACAAATAAAAAAATATGATATAATAATCCCAGTTCCAATAAGTAAAAAAAGATTGAAACAAAGGGGATATAATCAGTCTGCTATAATTTCAAAAAATATAGCAAAAAATTTTAATTTGGAACATAATGATAGAATATTGACAAAAATAAGAGATAATAAAATGCAAAGTTCATTAGATAAAGAAGATAGAGAGAAAAATGTGAGAGACGTCTATAGTGTTACAAAAACAGAAAAAATCAAGGGAAAGAAAATTTTGCTTATTGATGATATATTTACTACAGGCAATACTGTAAATGAATGTAGCAGGGTGCTTAAAAATGCAGGTGCTACAGAAGTAGGAATATTCACAATAGCGAAAGATTAAAAAAATAGAAAGGAACAGAAGAAATGGATGATTTATTGGAAAGTATATTAGATTATGTAAGGTCAGATTATACAGATTATGCGATAATGATAAATGGAGAATGGGGTTCAGGAAAAACTTATTTTTGGAATAATAGGATTAAGCAAAAAATAGAATCATTAAAGTTAAATGGAAAAAGATATAGAACAATATATATGTCTTTGTATGGTATATCAAACTTAGAAGATATAAGTAAAAAGATATTTATAGAAACAACACAATTAATGGATAAAAACTTAAAGAGGTATATGGCTACACACGAACAAACAGCTATTCCAGAGTATGCAAAAACAGGTTTGGATATGGCGAACTTTTTTGGCGTTTCATCAAATGGTGAAAAAGTAGATTATGAAGAATTTTTTGCTACTGATGACAAAGTTTTGTGTTTTGATGACTTGGAAAGAGCAAATGTAGATGTTATAGATATTTTAGGATATATAAATAACTTTGTAGAACACGACCATATAAAAACAATAATAATTTGTAATGAAAAAGAGTTAGCGACTAAAATAAAAAATGAAAACTTAGAAATGAAAACATTTATTGCAACATATCTTTTGGACAAACAAGGAGAATTAAATAATAATGACCTTCCTATGATAGAAAAGATTAAAGATAGAATTGAGAATGTTTTTGAAAGAACAAATGATTATGAGAGAATTAAAGAAAAGTTGATAGGGGAAACATTTGAATATGCACCAAAGTTTGATTATATTATAAATGGAATATTGATGAGGTATGAATCAAATAAAACTTTAATCAAATTTTTAAGAGAAAATGCGGGTTCTATAATGTCTACTTTTAATAGAAGTGGGACAAGGAATCTACGTATATTAAAACAAGCTTTAAATGATTTTAAAAAGATATATGAGATGACTGATAAATTTTTCCCTAATACAAATAAAGTAGTAATGCAAACTATGTTGATATTTACTATTGCAGTATCATTTGAAATAAAGGCAGGAAAAATAACAAAGGAAAAATTTAGAAATATAGAAAATAACGAAGAATATAAAGCAATTTTAGTATCATCAAGAGTTCTTATGGATAATAGACAATTTTATATAAAAGAATTTGATAGTAACTATTATTACAATTTTAAAGCAGATTACAGATTTTTCAAATTTATAGAATATTATGTAAGAACAAGAATTTTTGATATGAAAATGTTTAAAAAAGATATGGAAGATGCAGAATTAGCTTCGAGTGGAGAAAGAAATATACCTGCATATAAAAAGATTTTAGTAGAAGAATATTGGAAAATACCAGATAGTAAATTTTTTGATATTGTTTATGAGGCATTAAATGATGTTAGGTCAGGAAAACTTGAGTTAATAGATATAGTTAAATTATATGTTTATTATGTATATTTTTCAAAAAATAATTTAATAAGCTATAATTTGAAAACTTTAAAAGAAGATTTTATTGCGGGAATGAATTTATCGGTTGTTCATTCGAAATATTTTCCTAATGTAGATGAAGAATTAGAGAGAATATCTGTATATAATGATTCATCTTCAGATGTACAAGAAGTAATGGATACATTTCATAAATTAAATAATGAGTTGCTAGAGAAGGGATATGAATTAAAGGCAGATGAAATATTTAAGTGTATACCAATGAAAATGGAACAATTTTATCAAACATTTGATAAAGAATGTATGGATATCCCAATATTTAAGTATATTGATGCTTACCAGATGTTCCAAAGAATATCTTGTGCAAGTAATGAGGATATAGTTATAATAAAAGAAAAAATGAATAAAAGAGCAGAGCTACATCCAGAAGTTGTTAGCCAAGAACGTTCAAATATGAGACTTTTAAAGCAAATCATAAATGATTATTTAAAAGGAAAAGATACTACAATAAAAATTGTTATACTAAAAGGTTTTGTAGATGATTTAGAAAATATATATGGATAAAATAACAAAAAAGCAAAAATCTGTTTGACAAAAATAATATACTATGATATAATTCAATACAAATAAAAAATGGGAGTGATATTATGGAAAAAACAGAGAGAGTAAAGAGAAAGAAAAATGGAGAGTTAAATAAAAGAGAAAAGACAATTTTAAAATTCATTGAAAAATCAGTACAAGAAAATGGATATGCACCATCAGTAAGGGAAATAGGTAAAGCAGTAGGATTAAAATCCACAGCAACAGTTCACGGATATTTGGCTAGGCTAAGTGAAGAAGGCTTTATAAAAAAAGAAAATAATAAAGGTAGAACACTAAAGTTATTAAAAAATAGCGCTGGAGAAATGGTAGAAAGAAATGCAAAAAAAGATTTTTATTTAGAAAAAGAAATGGTAAATGTACCACTTGTTGGAAAAATTACAGCTGGAGCTCCAATTTTGGCAGTAGAAAATGTAACAGATACATTTCCAATACCATTAGATTTTGTTGGTAACTCAGATAGTTTTATGCTAACTGTTAGAGGAGAAAGTATGATAGAAGCGGGAATATTGGATGGAGACTATATATTAGTAAGAAAACAAAATAATGCAACAAATGGGGAAATAGTAGTAGCTTTAATAGAAGATGAGGCAACAGTAAAAACTTTTTATAAAGAAAAAAATTATATAAGACTACAGCCAGAAAATTCTACTATGGAGCCAATAATAGTTCCAGACTGCAAAATATTAGGAAAAGTAATTGGTGTATTTAGAAAAATGTAAAGGAAGTTAATAATATGGCAAAGAAAAAGGTAAGTCTTAAAAAAAATAGTGTAAAAGGAAATAACAACTCTAAAACAAAAAGTGCAACTAAAGGCAAGAAAAATATTGTAATAATAGCTATTGTCATAATAATTGTAGTAATATTAATTAGTAAATGGAAAGCACAAGATAAAGACACACAAGAAGTTTCCTTAATAATAGACAATCAAAACATCACATCAGAATTAGAAGATGAAATAATCATTGAAAATGATATCGTATATATAAGTTTTGAAGATGTAAAAAAATGTTTAGATAAAACAATATATTTTGAAGAAGATAGTAATTTAATATTAACATCAGGAGATAAAAAAATAGTAGCACTAGAAATAGATAGCAACGAAGTAGAAATAAATGGCTCTAAGGTAAAGATAAATGGACAAGCTAAAAGAACAGAACAGGGATTAATTTATATCCCAATTTCAGAATTAGAAAATGTCTATGATATAGATTTTTCGTATATACAAAATACAAACAATATAGTTATAGATTATTATTCAAAAAAATTGGAAAAAGCATATTTGGCTAAAAATGTATCAGTAAAAAGTGAACAAAGTAATTTTAGTAAAACTGTAGAAAGAGTCAAGCAAGGAAGTTGGGTTATTTATGTATCAGAAGAAGATGGCTGGGCAAAAGTTAGAACACAAAATGGAAATTTAGGCTATGTAAAAAGTAAAAATCTAACAAATTTTGTTACAGAAAGAGAAGATTTTGAAAGTAGTTCAAGTGATACAGAAGGAAAGGTACTTGAAAAAGATGTATCAAAAGAAAATATATCAACTTACAAAAAAAGACAAAAAGTAATAGATAATATATTAACAGATGCAGTTTCAAAAGAATATAAAAGTGTAAAAATAACCTGTAAAGACAACGAGGAAAATGAAGACTTTGAGAGATTTAAAATTGAAGTTGTTCCAATATTAAAAGAATGTGGAATAAGTGTGAAATGCGAGTAATAATTGAAAGGAAAAGGTAATGAAAAAAGTAGTAATTATTATTTCAATTATAGTACTTCTAATAGTTATTATTACAATTTCGGGAATTTTGTGGTATAAATCACAATTAAAACCAACAAATACAGCTCAAGTAACAGAAGAAATAATTGAAATACAACAAGGAACAAAGACAGAAGAAATATTAAATTTATTGCATAAAAAGAATTTAATAAAAAATGTGACAGCATCAAAAATATATATAAAATTAAATGATATAAAAGGATTACAAGCTGGTAAATATAATTTGAATTCTAAAATGAGTTTGGAAGATATTTTAAATCAAATATCTTCTGGAAATGTTGTTAATGAAGAAATAACAATAACATTTTTAGAAGGAAAAAACATAAAATGGGTTGCAAGTAAAATTGCAGAAGAAACTAACAATACAGAGGAGCAAGTATATGCGTTGTTAAACGATAAGGCATATATACAATCTTTAATAAATAAATATTGGTTTTTAACTGATGAAATAACTAATAAAGATATATATTATCCTTTAGAAGGATATTTGTATCCTGAAACATATAAATTTGCTAATGCAGATGTTTCAGTAGAAGAAATATTTAATGTATTGCTAGAACAAACAGATAAACAATTAAAATCATATCAATATCAAATACAAAGCCAGAATTTAAGTGTACATCAGGTATTAACAATGGCTTCAATGATAGAATTAGAAGGAAGAGATGATGCATCTAAAAAAGAAATTGCCAGTGTATTTTACAATAGATTAAAAAAGAATATGCCATTAGGAAGTGATGTTACAACATATTATGCAATTAAAGTTGATATGGGAGAAAGAGATTTATATGCAGATGAGATAAATCAATATAATCCATATAATACTAGAGGACCTAATATGGAAGGAAAACTACCAGTAGGACCAATAAGTATGATTTCTAAAAGTTCAATAGAAGCAGTATTAAATCCAGAAGATACAGACTATTTATATTTTGTGGCAGATATGAACGGAAAAATATATTTTTCGAAAAACTATGAAGAACATAAAAATATTGTTGAACAGTTGCAAAAACAGGGATTATGGTATGAGTATGATAAATAGAACATTTTTATAAAAGCTATAATAATATATTCTATAAGATATTTATCTTATAGAAGGGAGAAAATTATGAAAAAGCTTTTATTCAAGGGATGTGCAACTGCAATTTCTACACCATTCAACGAAAATGGGGTAAATATAGAGGAATTTAAAAAATTATTAGAAAATCAAATAGAGGAAAAAGTTGATGCAATTGTTGTGTGTGGCACTACAGGGGAAGCATCAACTATGACAGAAGAAGAAAAAATACAAACAATAAAATGTGCAGTAGAGGTATCAAATAAAAGAGTACCTATAATTGTCGGAACTGGTTCAAATAGCACGGAAGCAGTTATAAAGATGAATGAAAAAGTAGAAAAATTAGGGGTAGATGGATTATTAATAGTAACACCGTATTACAATAAAACAACTCAAAATGGATTAATAGAACATTATAAAAAAATAGCAGAAAATACAGAATTGCCTATAATTTTATATAATGTACCAAGTAGAACAGGTGTAAATATAAAACCTCAAGTATGCTTAGAGTTATCTAAGATTCCAAATATAGTTGCAATAAAAGAGGCAAGCGGAGATATGGCACAAATAGCAGAAATAGCAAATTTGTGTAAAGAAGAACTTGCAATTTATTCTGGAAATGATGACCAAATTCTTCCTGTACTTGCACTAGGGGGAAAGGGAGTAATATCAGTATTATCAAATATAAAACCTAATTATACACACAATATCTGTTATAATTTTTTTGAAGGTAAAATAAATGAAGCTATAAAGATGCAAATAGATGCAATTCCATTAATTAAAATACTATTTTCAGAGGTAAATCCAATTCCAGTAAAAGCAGCGCTAAATATATTAGGATATGATTATGGAAAGCCTAGATTACCATTAGTTGATATGACAGATGAAGGAAAACAAAAGTTAATGAAAATTTTAAACAGTTAGAAATGTATATGGGGAAATAAAGATAATAGAGTATATTACAATTATAGGAAAAATATAAAAAGAAAAGGAGGAAGTACTAATTATTTAGTACGAGAAAAAAATGGATTTAGTAATAAAAAATAAGTATAAAATAATATTAATTTTAACAATGTTTTTTGTATTGATTTTCCCAGCTTATTCTAATGCTGCAAATGTTTCGGTAGGACAGGTAAAAAATTTAAAAGCTACATCAAGAGATACATCATCAATAACATTAAAGTGGAATAAAGTAAGTAAGGCAACAGGTTATAAAATATACTTTTTAAATACAAGCACAGGTAAATTTGAGTATAAGACTTATACAAAAACTAATTCAATAAAGATAAAAAAATTAAAATCATCAAAACAATATAAAATAAGGGTAAGAGCATATAAAACGGTAAAAGGAAAAAAATATTATGGAAAATATTCATCAGTATTAAAAAATGCAACAACTCCTGAAAAAGTAAATAAAGTAAAGGTAAAACAACAAACAGATAATACAATAAAAATATCGTGGAGTTCAGTATCAAGAGCATCAGGATATAAAGTTTATGTATATAATTCATCTAAAAAATCTTATCAATATTATGGTAAAACAACAAGCACATCAATGACTATAAAAAAATTAAGTGCAGCAACAACATATAAAATAAAAGTAAGAGCTTACAAAACAAATGATAGTAGTAAATTTTATGGTGCATATTCTAAAGTGTTAGAGACTTGTACTGTACCATCAAAACCTACAAAATTAAAATCAAGCTCTGAAACAGAAAATAGTATAAAGGTATCTTGGAAAAAAGTAACAAGGGCAACAGGATATAGAGTATATGTATATAATAATAAAAAGAAAACTTGGGAAAAATATAAGGAATTATCAGACACATCAATTAAAATTTCAAAATTGAATGCAGGAGATACATATAAAATAAAAGTAAGAGCTTATAAAAAACAGGGTAGTGATAAATGTGTTGGAAGTTATTCATCAGTATTAGAGACTACTACAGTACCTGGAAAAGTATCAGGTGTAAAAGCTAGTTCTCAGACAGATAATAGTATAAAAGTATCGTGGAAAAGTTTAAATGGTGCTACAAAATATAGAGTTTATGTGTATAATCCAAAAACTAAAGGATGGGATAGATTTAGTGATGTAAGTGGTACATCAGTTACAATAACAAACTTAAGTGAAGTAAAAGAATATAAAATAAGAATGAGAGCATACAAGAAAATGAATGACACAAAATATTTTGGAGCATACTGTAATGAAATTAAAACAACTACAACCCCTAAACAAGTAAAGAATTTAGAAACTACAAAACAAACAACTTCATCAATTACTGTAAAGTGGGATAAGGTAAGTAAAGCAAAAGGATATGGTGTATATGTGTATAATGACGGAAGTGGAAGCTATAAATTATATTCAACAACAACAGGTACATCAATAGAAATAAAGAAATTATTACCAGCAAGATTTTATAGAATTTATGTAAAAGCATATACTGAATATAATGACTCTAATTATTATGGTAAAGAATCTAATATGATATCAGTACATACTTTAGAGGAAAAAAACACAAGAATTGGTATGGATATTTCTAAATATCAACCTAATGTAGATTGGAATAAGGTAAAAAAAGCTGGCGTAAAATTTGTTATGCTAAGAATTGGATATAGAGGTTATGGAAAAGCAGGAAATATTGCTGAAGATGAATGTTTTTCAAAACATATAAAAAATGCTTTAAATGCCGGAATGGAAGTTGGAGTTTATTTCTTCGCTTATGCAAAAGATGAAGATGAAGCACAGGAAGAAGCAGATTGGGTATTAAAAACATTGAAAAAGTATGAAGTACAAGACAAGATAAAATATATAGCTTATGATTTTGAGAGTTTTAATAAAGAGAGAGTAAAAGGTGTAAGTAATTCTCAAATCACAAAAAATGCAATTAAATTTTTACAATGTATAAAAGATGCAAAATATACTCCATTATTGTATGGAAACAAGAATGATTTAACTAAGAATTTTGATACAAATAAAATTCTTTCAAAGGTTGAAGGTTGTAAAGTTTGGCTAGCTCAATATAATACAGCAGCTACTTATGATAAGGATTATGATATGTGGCAATATACTTCAGCTGGAAGAATTGATGGAATTTCAGGTGATGTAGATTTAGATATAATTTATTTTTAAAAAAGAGCAATTTGATTTGCTCTTTTTTTAAAAATAAAATTTTTATATTGTAACAAAAAAATAAAAAAATTTTAAAAAAAGTATTGCAAAATATAAAAAAGTGTATTACAATTTAGTCGAAGTGGTAAAAAGTGGTTCAAAGTGGTATGAAAAAGTGAGGTGAAATTCAGATGCTAATAGGTGAATATGAACACACGCTTGATGCGAAGGGTAGAATATCAATGCCAGCAAAAATTCGCAAAGATATGGGTGAAACATTTATTGTAACTAAAGGGTTAGATGGATGTTTATTTGCATTTTCACAAGAAGAGTGGATGAATTTTGAAACTAAACTTAAAGCTTTACCACTATCAGACAAAAATGCTAGAAATTTTGTAAGATTTTTCTTAGCAGGTGCAACAGAATGTGAAATAGACAAGCAGGGTAGATTTTTGATACCAAGTAATTTAAGAACAGCGGCAAAACTTGAAAAAGAAGCAGTTATAATAGGAGTAGGGACAAGATTAGAAATATGGGATAAGGCAATATGGCAATCAAAAGATGAGGAAATATCAGCAGATGAGATTGCAGAAAATATGACTATGTTAGGTATATAATCTTTTCTTATGGAAAGTTTATATAAAACACAAAAGAAAAAAGGAGAACTAAAGAAATCAAGATACATAAGAAGAAAAAGTAAAAAACGGAAGAAGAAAAAAAGAAAAACTAAAGAAATGAAAAAATTACAAAAGAGAAAAGAAGTTAATATTATACGAAAGAAGAGAAAATACAAAAGAAAAGCTTACCAAAGATATTAATTGCTAAGGAAAAATAAAAAATGAATAAAATTCATACAAAGGAAAAATGAATAAAGCTTTAACTTTGTAAAAGTTACCAAAGATGATTTGTATCCAATTTTTAACAAAAGAAAAACTACAAAAGATGAAATAAAAAATACAAAAGATAAACAAAGTTACCATATTAGACAAATATATTAATAGACAAAAGCAATACAAAAGAGAATGTGCTTAATTAAGTACATAAGATAAGTATTAATATACTAAAAGCAACTGGTACTTTCATTAGACCAGTTGCTTGAATTATAATTTTGTATCAATATAAAGAGGTGGAATTTTGGAATTTAAGCATAAACCTGTTTTGTTAGAAGAATGTATTGAAGGGTTAAACATAAAAGAAGACGGAATATATGTAGATGGTACATTAGGAGGAGCCGGACACAGTAAAGAAATTGTAAAAAGACTATCTAAAAACGGGTTATTAATAGGAATAGATAGAGATGAAGAGGCTTTAGCAGAAGCTAAGAGAAAATTAAGTGGATATAATAATGTAAAATATATATATGGAAATCACGATGATATAAAACAAATATTAAAGGATTTAAATATTGAAAAGGTTGATGGTATATTGTTGGATTTGGGAGTATCTTCATATCAATTAGATGAAAAACAAAGAGGATTTAGTTATATTGGCGAAAATGAATTGGATATGAGGATGGATAGAACTCAACAATTAACAGCAAAGACAGTTGTTAATACATATAAAGAAGAAAGATTGGCTAATTTAATATATGAATATGGAGAAGAAAAATTTTCAAGAATAATAGCTAAAAATATTTGTATGTATAGAAAACAATGTGAAATTGAGACTACAAAACAGTTAGTAGAAATAATTGAAAAATCGATTCCAAAATCCAAACAAAAAGATGGACACCCTGCAAAACGTACATTTCAGGCAATTAGGATAGAGGTCAATAACGAAATTCAGCCATTAGAAAATACAATATCAGATTGTATAGAAGTTTTAGATTCTAAAGGAAGATTGTGTGTAATAACATTTCATTCTTTAGAAGATAGAGCAGTAAAAAATGTATTTAATAAGGCGAAAGGAATTTGTACTTGTCCTAAAGACTTGCCATATTGTGTATGTGGTGCAAAGGAGATTGGAAAAGTAATTAATAAGAAGCCAATAGTGGCATCAGAAGAAGAACGAAATGAAAATACAAGGTCTAAAAGTGCAAAGCTTAGGATTTTTGAAAAAATATAAAAATACGAAAGTGAGGTGAGTAACTTATGGCAAGAGGTGGATATCAATATGAAACTAGTCCTAGAAAAATACAGCCAGAATATAATCCGAAAAGAAAAAAAACTAAGGCTGAAAGACTAGAGCAAGAGAAGAGAAGAAAAGAGAGAGAAAGACAAAAGAAGATTGCATTAAAAAAAGAAAAAAGAAAACATTATAAAAATATAGCAACAATATTTAGTGTGTTTTTGATTTTTCTTGCTATAAGTTATAGAAATTCACTAATCACTGAAAGATTTAATGAAATACAGGATAAGAAACTACAACTTGCTTCAATAGAAAAAACAAATGGACAATTAGAAGTTAGTATTGAAGAAAGTATGAATCTTAGTAATGTAGAGAAGGAAGCAAAAGAAAAATTAGGTATGCAAAAATTAACTAATGACCAAAAAGTTTATATTAATTTAGATAAAAAGGATTATACTGAATCTAAAACGAATGAATCAGTTGTTGAAGAAGAGAAAAGTTGGTTCGATAAATTAATAGATAAAATATTTACTTATTAGTACAAAGGATTAAATATGAGAATATAAAAAAAGCTATGTAATAAAATTATTATATAGCTTTTTTTGTATGAATGGAGGTATTTATGGAAGAGATTAGTATAACTAATAAGAAAGTAATGATGAGAACAATGTTTATAGCTTTTTTAATATTTGTTATGTTACTTGGAAGAATAGCATATTTACAATTTTTTCAAGGGGAACATTTGCAAACATTGGCTTATGAACAGCAAGTAAAACAAAGAACTATAAATGCAAAAAGGGGAAAGATGTATGATAGTAGTAAGAAATATATGTTAGCAATAAGCTGTACTACGTCAACAGTAACTGTAAATCCTACAAATATTTCTAATCAAAATAAAGAGAAGATAGCAAGAAAAATTTCGGAAATATTTGAATTAGATTATGAAACGGTATTAGGAAAAATTACTAAAAGAAGTTCTATTGAGACAATAGTAAAAAAGGTAGATGAAGAATTAGCAGATGAATTAAGGAAATGGCTAATTGAGAATGATATAACAAGTGGTGTTAATATTGATGAAGATACAAAGAGATATTATCCATATAGTAATTTAGCATCTCAAATAATTGGATTTTGTGGTAGTGATAATCAAGGGTTAGATGGAATTGAGGCAAAGTATGATGATATACTTTCAGGTCAAAATGGCTCTATAACAAAGGCAACAGATGCTGCAGGAGAAGAAATAGGAACAGAAGGAGAAAATTATATTGCTCCAGTTGATGGAGGTGATATTGTGCTTTCAATAGATATGACGATTCAATCAATAGTAGAAAAATATTTGGAGGAGGCTTGTATAGATAATCAGTGTACAGATGGTGGAAATATTGTTGTGATGAATCCTAATACGGGGGATATTTTAGCTATGGCAACATATCCAAGTTATAATTTGAATGCTCCATATACAATTAATAATGATGAGATTTTAGCACAATGGGATTCTTTAGAACAAGAAGAAAAGACGAAAAGTTTACAAGCTATGTGGAGAAATAAGGCAATTTCTGATACTTATGAACCAGGTTCAGTATTTAAGTTGATTACAGCTTCGGCAGCTTTAGAAGAAGGTATAACAGATACTGATAATAGTGGAGAGTTTGCTTGTACTGGTAGTATTACAGTAGCTGGGGCAAGGATAAAATGTTGGAGATATTATAAGCCACACGGAAGTGAAAGCTTAAGAGAAGGGTTGATGAATTCTTGCAATCCAGTATTTATAGGATTAGGGCAAAAATTAGGGGTACAAACATATTATAGTTATTTAAGAAAGTTTGGATTGCTTGAAAAGACTGGAATAAATTTATCAGGCGAAGCTAAGAGTATTTTTATTGATGAACAAAAATGTGGACCTGTAGAGCTTGCAACAATTAGCTTTGGTCAACGTTTTGAGATTACGCCAATTCAACTTATTACAGCAATTTCTTCTATAGCAAATGGTGGAACTTTAGTTACACCTCGTGTAGTAAAAGCGACTATAAATAGTAAAACAGGAGAAGAAACAGAATTACCTGTTGATACTAAAAGAAATACAATTTCAAAGGAAACTTCGGAAAAAGTTTTAAGTATGATGGAATCTGTTGTATTTGAAGGAACTGGAAAAAATTCAAGAGTTTTGGGATATAGAATAGGAGGAAAAACTGGTACATCAGAAGATGGTGTTAATACTGGAAAATATGTTGCATCTTTTTGTGGAATTGCACCTGTTGATAATCCTCAAGTTGTAATGTTGATAACATTATATAATCCAACTGGAGAAGGAGGACACGGTGGAGGTGGTACAGCAGCGCCAGTAGCGGGGAAGATATTTTCAGAGATTCTTCCATATTTAGAAGTAGAACAAGGAAATAAGGATGAAGTAGAAGAGATGATTGAAACAGAAGTACCTAATGTAACTGATATGACAATATCAGAGGCTATCAAGGTTTTGGAAGAAAATGGATTTGAAGTTAAAATTAATAATGAAACAGAAGAATTGAATAAAGATGAAGCTATTGTTACTGAACAGGTTCCAAGTGCAGGAATAATGGCATATCAAGGAAGTTGTGTATATTTAAATTAGGAGATGGATATGAGTTTTATAGATATTTTTTTGTTAATTGTTTTGGGAAAGATAGTAGTTAAAATTTTAAATGCTAAGAGAAAGAAAAAATGTTCAAGATGTAAAGAGTGTGGCAAATGCTTTTAATTTAGTAATAAATTTTTAAATTGGGCTTGAGATTTTAAATAAACTATGATAAAATGCCTTTGGAGTAAAAAAAGGAGAAATTAAGGAGGAAAAGAAATGTCAGAAGCTAAATATAAAAGAGTGCTTTTAAAATTAAGTGGGGAAGCATTGGCAGGCGAAGATAAAACAGGAATAAATATAAAAGTAGTAGGACAAATATGTGATAAAATAAGAGAAGTAGTAAATTTAGGAGTAGAAGTAGCAATCGTTGTAGGAGGAGGAAATTTTTGGAGAGGCAGAAGAAATGGTGAACAAATGGAAAAAACTACAGCAGATTATATGGGAATGTTAGCAACAGCTATGAATGCTTTGGCTTTACAAGATGCAATAGAAGCAAGAGGGTTATATACAAGAGTACAAACAGCAATTGAAATGAGAGAAATTGCAGAACCATTTATAAAGAGAAAGGCAATAAAGCATTTGACAAGAGGGAGAGTTGTAATATTTGCGTGTGGTACAGGAAATCCATTCTTTACAACAGATACAGGAGCAGCATTAAGAGCAGCAGAAATAGAAGCTGATGCTATCCTTTTAGGTAAAGCAATAGATGGTGTATATTCTGCAGACCCAAAAGTTGATAAAGATGCAATAAAATATGACGAAATTACATATACAGAAGTTTTACAAAAAGATTTAAAAGTAATGGATTCAACAGCTACTGCATTATGCAAAGATAATAATATACCTTTAGTAGTATTTGGAATAGCAAATCCAGATAATATAGTAAAAGCAGTAAAAGGCGAAAAAGTAGGAACGATAGTAAGATAGTAGAAAATAAAAATTAAGGAGGCAGATTTTTATGGATTATTCAGAGATGAAGGAAAAAATGCAAAAAGTAATAGATAATTTAGTAGAGAGATTATCAGAGGTAAGAGCTGGTAGAGCAAATCCAGCAATATTAAATAAGGTTAAAATTGATTATTATGGAACTCCAACACCAATAAATCAAGTTGCAGGTGTGTCAGTTCCAGAAGCTAGAATGATTGTAATACAACCTTGGGATATAAGTATATTAAAAAATATAGAAAAAGCAATAATTGCTTCTGAAATAGGTATAAATCCAAATAATGATGGAAAAGTTATTAGATTAGTATTTCCAGAATTAACACAAGAAAGAAGAAAAGAATTAGTAAAGGAAATAAAAAAATATTCAGAAGAAGCAAAGGTTTCTGTAAGGAATGCAAGAAGAGATGGAATGGATAAAGCAAAAACAATGCAAAAAGATGGAAACATAACAGAAGATGAATTAAAAAATGCGGAAAATGAAATACAAAAAATAACTGATAAAAATATAGAGGAAATAGACAAAATAGTAGAGACAAAAGAAATAGAAATAATGTCAATATAATATTGAGGGGACGTTTTTTGTATGGAATTTAAAAATGAACTAAAAAAATACCAAAATTTAATAGAAGATGAATTGAAAAAATATATAAGAAAAGAAATCTGCCCAGAAAGAAAATTGAATGAATCAATGGAATATAGCTTAATATCTGGAGGTAAAAGATTAAGACCAATCTTAATTTTAGCAATATATAAGTTGTTTAATGATGATGATAAAATTTGTAAGCCATATTGTGTGGCAATAGAAATGGTGCATAATTTTTCATTAATTCACGATGATTTACCTGCAATAGATAATGATGATTTGAGGCACGGTAAATTAACAAATCATAAGATGTTTAATGAATCTACTGCTATACTTGCAGGTGATGCATTACTAAATAATGCGTATATAATTATAAGTGAAGATTTGAAAAATACTACAGATAAAGAAGAATTACAATTAAAAATGAGAGTTTTTAATGAATTTACTATAGCTGTGGATAGAATGATAGCAGGAGAATATGTAGATACAGAGTTTGAAGGAAAACCAATATCATCTGACTATTTAGAGTATATGCATAAAAATAAAACAGGTGCATTGTTAAAATTATGTGTTAGAATGGGAGCAATATTGGGAAAAGCTGATGAACAAAATTTAGAAAAATTAACACAATATGCAGAAAAAATAGGATTGGCATTTCAAATAAAAGATGATATTTTGTCAGAAGAAGGAAATCAGTTGATAACAGGAAAGCCTGTTGGAAATGATAGGAAGAAAAATAAATGTACTTATGTTACAAAATATGGATTGGATGAAGCAAAAAAAATACTTGATAAAATAATTAAAGAAGCTATAGATATAGTAGAAGATTATGGTGAAAAAGGAGAATTTTTAAAGCAGCTTGCAATTTATATAAAAGAAAGAAACAAATAAAGGAAGGATAGCGTATGAGATTTAATAAAGAGGAATTACCAAGACATATCGCTATAATAATGGATGGAAATAGAAGATGGGCAAGGTCTAAAGGGTTGCCAGTAGCATTAGGGCATAGACAAGGAGCAGAAACTTTAGAAAAAATAGTAAGGTATGCAAATAAAATAGGAATAGAATATTTAACAGTTTATGCTTTTTCGACCGAAAATTGGAAAAGAGCAGAAGAAGAGGTAAAGGCATTAATGTTGTTACTTCAGGGCTATATAGATAAATATTCTAAAATAGCAGATTCAGAGAATATAAAAGTGCAATTTTTAGGTGATTTAGATGTATTTGAACCTAAAATGCAAAAGGGGATACAGAATTGCATTGATAGAACTAAAAACAATACAGGTGTAACATTTAATATAGCATTAAATTATGGTGGTAGATTAGAAATATTAAATGCTGTAAAGAAAATAGCCCAAAAAGTAAAGAATGGGGAATATACTATAGAAGATATAAATGAAGAAACAATATCGGAAAATTTATATACAAAAGATATGCCAGACCCAGATTTATTAATAAGAACAAGTGGAGAGATAAGGACAAGTAATTTTTTACCTTGGCAAATTGTATATTCTGAATTTCTATTTATAGAGAAAAATTGGCCTGATTTTAGTGAAGAAGATTTGGATAATGCGATAATTGAATATCAAAAAAGAACAAGAAAATTTGGAGCAAATTAAATTTCAAATTTTATATACTAACGAAAGGAATGTAATAAAAAATGGATTTTAAAAGAATATTAACATCTGTAATAGGATTGCCACTTGTTATTTTAATACTAGTTTTTGGAAATATATATGTATTTGATATACTGATGATGGTGATTGCTATTATATGTATAACAGAATATTTTATTGTAATAGAAAAAGTAGCACATCCTATAAAAATTATAGGATATTTGAGTACATTAATAATAGCGTTAGCTTCAGTATTATCAGTGGATATGGTAGCTACAGTAATTCTTTATAGTATCCCAGTAATACTCCTGCTTTTATTTTCAAAAGTAATAGTAACAAATATGAAAACAACATTTAAAGATGTTGCATATACATTTTTAGGAATATTTTATATAACTATTTTTATAATGTTTTTAAGTTTAATTCGAGGGTTACCTTATGGAAAAATAATATTTGGATATACATTAGTAATAGCGTGGTGTACAGATATTTTTGCATATTTGGCAGGAAAAAAATTGGGAAAACATCATTTTAGTGAGGTAAGTCCTAAAAAAACTATAGAAGGCTGTATTGGAGGAATATTAGGAGCAGTAGTATTTAGCTTAATCTATGTATATATTGTAAATGAGTGTTATGCAAGTTCATTAGATTTAGTTTCATATATTTATATTGCAATAATATCAGTAGTTCTTAGTGTAATTAGCCAAATTGGAGATTTTACAGCATCTAGTATAAAAAGATTTGCAGATACAAAAGATTATGGACATTTACTTCCTGGACACGGAGGAATGCTAGATAGAATTGATAGTTTAATATTTATAGCACCTTTTGTGTATTGGATAGCTAATTTATTATAATAGGAGGAAATTTTGATAACTATTTTTATAAATGCTTTAAAAATAATATTTTTATTAGGTTTTTTAATATTTATACACGAAGGAGGACATTTTATAGTAGCAAAACTTTCTAAAGTGAATGTAAATCAGTTTTCAATAGGATTTGGACCAATAATTTGGAAAAAGCAACGAAAGGAAACTTTATATTCAATTAGATTAATTCCATTAGGCGGTTTTGTTAGTATGGAAAGTGAAGATGAGGACTCAGAAGATGAAAAATCATTTAATAAAGCAAGCATTCCAAAGAGAATAGCAATAGTTGCAGCAGGAGCTATTGTAAATATAGTATTTGGATTAGTAACATATTTTATGCTTATTGCAATTATATATAAAAATATTGCACTTGCATTTCAAGCAACAGGAGCATTTTCTTTGAGTTTAGTACAAAGTTTGCAGATGTTGTTTACAGGTTCAGTTGGAGTTAATGACTTGACTGGTCCTGTAGGGATATCAGAAATTGTAACACAGACAGTAGGAATAGCAAATTATGTATATATAATAGCATTGGTATCAGTATCATTAGGTATAACTAATTTATTACCAATACCAGCATTAGATGGAGGAAAAATAGTAGTATTATTAATAGAAGCAATTAGAAGAAAACCTTTAAAACAAGAAACAGAAATACAAATTCAATTAATAGGTTTTTCTATTTTAATTGCAATTTCTTTATTTGTAACCTATAATGATGTGATGAGAATTGTTCATTAGGCGAAAGGAGTATAAATAAAAGTGGAAAAAGAATTTAAGTCAGGATTTGTATCAATAATAGGAAGAACAAATGTGGGGAAATCTACACTTATAAATTTATTAGTAGGAGAAAAAATTGCAGCAATAGCAAATAAAGTACAAACAACTAGAACTCAAATAAGGGGGATAGTAAATAGACAAAATTCTCAAATAGTTTTTATAGATACTCCAGGGATACACAAACCAAAAACGAAGTTAAATGAAAATATGATAGAATTATCTTGGGGAGCAATTCAAGATGCGGATGTTATTTTATTTTTAATAGAAGCAGACAGTAAGGAGATTGGAAGAGGAGACAAAAAGGTAATAGAAAAAATTAAAGAATCAAACAAAAAAACAATATTGATAATAAATAAAATAGATTTAGTAAGTAAAGAAGAATTAGCAAAATTAATAGATTTATATAAAGATGAGTATAATTTTGAAGCAATTATACCAATAACAGCATTGAAGGCAAAGTATAAGGAAGTAGTTTTAAATGAAATAGAGAAAAACCTAAATGTAGGTCCAGCATATTATGATATAGAGGAATATACAGACCAGACAGTAAGACAATTAGCAGAAGAAACAATAAGGGAAAAAGCATTATTATTATTAAAAGATGAAGTGCCACACGGAATTTTTGTAAAAGTTGAAAAGTTAAAAACAACAAAAAACAAAGAAGGAAAAAGAATGTATCAAATAGAGGCAATTATATACTGTATACGAGAATCACATAAAGGAATTATAATAGGGAAAAATGGTCAAATGCTAAAGAAAATAGGAAGTTTAGCAAGAAGAGATATGGAGGAAAATTTTGAAACAAAAGTTAATCTAAAGACTTGGGTAAAAGTAAAAAAGGATTGGCAAAATGATGAAAAATTTTTTGAATAGTTTAAAGAAAATGGCGCACAATAACAAAAGAAGGAGAAGTGGCTTATGATAAAACAAATTGCTTGGAATATTTTTAAAAATACAGGAAGTATCAACACATTTTTGGAATTAAAACAAATAGAAAATTTTGAAAATAAGAGTAATCAAAAGGTGGAAGCAAATGAGTATCGTAAAAATGAAGGGAATAATAATTGCGGAAAATAATATGGGAGATTTTGACAAGATGCTTACAATGTTGACTCCCGGAGTACGGGAAAATATCGTGTGTAGCAAAGGGGGCAAGACGTCCAAAAAGCTCTCTTTTAGCAGGCACACAATTGTTGTGCTTTGGGGAATATGTAATGTATAAAGGTCAAGAGCATTATACAATAAATTCATCTGATACAATAGAAATGTTTTATAATATAAGAATAGATTTGGATAAATTACAGTATGCAACATACATAACAAAAATAATATTTGATACAACAAATGAAAATGAAAATTCATATAAAATTTTACAATTATACTTAAATACACTATATATGATAAGTGAGACAGATAAGGATTTAGAATTTATAACTAGTGTATTTAAAATAAAATTATTATGCTTTTTAGGATTTAAGCCTAGAATTGATGTGTGTACAATTTGTGGAAAAAAAGAAGATTTAGAATATTTTAGTGTGAAGAATAATGGCTGTATTTGTAAAGAATGTTATAAATTGGACAAGGGAGCAATACAAATAAGCGAGAGTACATATTTAGCATTAAAATATATAACTTTAGCACCTCCTAAAAAATTGTTTTCTTTTGAACTAAAAAATGATAGCTTGAAAGAACTTAAATTAATTAGCAAAATATATTTGAATGAAAAATTGGAAAAAGAATATAAGTGAATATTAAATAAAAATAATGCCATATTAATATTAGAGATTTTAGAAAGGAATGTGGTATTAATGGAAAACGAACAAAAAATAAATTGTACAGTTACAAGTTGTAAGCATAATAATGAACAAAGACAGGAATGTAAATTAAAATCAATAATAGTTACACCAGTTGAAGGTGTATATGCGAAAAATCCTGATGAATCTATGTGTTCAAGTTATAAATGTGAAAATTAAATAAAAATTCCTGTGAATAATAGCGATATTTACAGGAAATTTTTTGAAAAAAGTTGCAAAATTTTACGAAACATAGTATAATAGAAAAAGAGCGAAATATAAATATATAAAGAGAGGTAATAAATATGGAGTATATATATATATTAAGAGAGGCTTTAGTGTATATTTTAGGTATATTTTGGATATATCAAATATCAATAAGTTTATGCTCATTGATAAAATTTAAAGATAAACCATTAAAAGTAACAAAAAATCATAAATTTATGGCAATATTACCAGCTCACGATGAAGAAAAAGTAATAGCGAATTTAATAGAAAGTTTGAATAATCAAGATTATGATAAGAATTTATTGGATATATATGTAATAGCAGATAATTGTACAGATAATACAGCACAAATTGCAAGAGAGCACGGTGCGATAGTATATGAAAGATTTGATGAAGAACACAAAACAAAGGGATATGCACTTGATTGGTTCTTAAAACAAAAGATAAAAGAAAATGCAGACTATGATGCGTTTTTCGTATTTGATGCAGATAATATAGTAGACAAAAACTTCACAAAAAATATGAACAAAAAATTATGCCAAGGAGAAGAAGTTGTTCAAGGATATAGAGATATAAAAAATCCTACAGATAGTTGGGTAACAGCAGGATATGCACTATTTTATTGGACAATGCACAGATTTTACCATTTAGCAAGATATAATATAGGATTATCACCATTATTAAATGGAACAGGATTTATGGTAAAATTTGACTTAGTAAAAAATACAGGATGGGATACAGTAACATTAACAGAAGATATAGAATTTTCATTAAAAAGAATTATACAAGGAAAAAGATTAGGCTGGGCAACTGATGCAATCGTATATGATGAACAGCCAGTAAACTTTAAAGCATCTTGGTCTCAAAGAAGTAGATGGACAGTAGGTCATATACAATGTATGAGCATATATACGAAGGATTTAGCATTAGCTGTAAAGAAAAATAAAACTGCAATGAATGTTGATGGATTATTATATATATTAGGAAGTATACCAATGTTTATAATAACATTAGTATTGCTATTATCAAACTTTGTAATATATTTAGCAAATGCAATGACTGGAGTAGAATTACTAATCAATGTAATTAGATATATTATACCAACATTTTTAATACCAATACTATCAGCAGTATTTACAATGTATTTAGAAAACAAACCAATAAAGCCAATGCGTAAATGGCTAAAGTATTATCCACTATTTATAGGTTCTTGGCTATTAATAAATTTCAAGTGTTTGTTTAAAAAGGATACAAAATGGGAAAAGATAGAACATATTAGAGATATAAAAATAAAAGAAATAGCCTAATAAAAATAATTAAGAAAAAGTAAAGAATAATTGATTTTTATATGCAAATAAACTAAAAGCATAAAAGTCAATTATTCTTTAAGTTTAAATATATTCATCTTAATTTTAAGTTATGAGAAAGGATGAAAATATGTTAAATCAAATAAAAGTATACGCATTTGTAGGCCCATCAGGAACAGGGAAAAGTTATAGGGCACAAATGGTAGCAGGAGAAAAAAAGATAGATTTTATAATAGATGACGGATTATTAATAAATGAAAATGAAGTAGTGGCAGGAAGTTCTGCTAAAAAAGCTTCAACAAAAATAGAAACTGTAAAAAAAGCGTTATTTATAAATAAAAAAGAAAGTGAAGAAATCCAAAGAGCTTTAAAAAAATACCAAGCTAAAAGTATATTGATATTGGGAACATCAGATGGAATGGTAGAAAAGATTGCACAAAATCTAAATTTACCGCCTATTTCTGAAACAATATATATTTCAGATGTAGCAACAGAAAGAGAAATGGAAACAGCAAGAAAAATAAGAGTAACAGAAGGAAAACACGTTATACCTGTTCCAACATTTGAAATAAAAAAAGATTTTTCGGGGTATTTATTAGACCCATTACAAATATTTAAGTCAAAAGGAAATGGACAAAAACCATATATATCTGAGAAATCAATAATTAGACCTACATTTAGTTATTTGGGAAATTTTACTATATCTGATAATGTATTTAAACAAATTGCAGAACATATAGCAAATAAATTAGATGAGGTACATAGAGTATTAAAGACGAGAGTTCAAAATATGGCAGAAGGACCTGTTATATATATGGAAATAGAAATTGTTTATGGGTATAATGTACCAGAGACTTTAAAAAATTTTAAAAGAAAAGCGGTAAGAGAAATAGAAAATTTAACATCAATGAATGTTATGGGAATTAAAGTAGTAGCAAAGTCTATATATATGCCAGAAAAAAATTAGTAGTGAAAGGAGTCGTCTGTAGAAATGCTAGTAAATAAAGAAATAGCTCAAGAAATATATGAAGAAGCAGGAGAGGCAAGAGTATATAGAGCTAAAGATTTTATTAAAGAAGCTAAGGTTGAAATAAAAAAAGTAACTTATGATGACAAAAATAATTTTGAAGTATCTGGCGAAGTTGAAGGAAATAATGGAATATACACAACAAGGATACATATAAAAAATGGCGAAATAGAAGAAGTGTTATGTGAATGTGAAGATTTTTATAAAAGATATGGAACTTGCAAGCATATTGCAGCAACTTTAATGAAATTTGAACAAAGCAAATATTGGGATAAAACCTATACAGGCGAAGAAAATAAACCTAAACAAAATAATAAAAAGATTACTAGTTTTAGAAAGATTGTAACAACATTATACAATGAAGAATTTCAAGAATTAAATTTAGAAGATGTAGAAACAGGAAAAAATGTAAAAATAGATACAAGAATAGTATTTGATAGATTTGAATCAAAATTAAAATTGGAATTCAAAATAGGAAATAGTAGAATGTATAAAATGCGAGATTTATTGGAGTTTTATACAAGAATGAAAACTAATGAATTTCATAAATATGGAGACAAGTTAGAATTTGTACATATAAGAGAAAATTTTGAAGAAGATAGTAGAGAAATACTAGACTTTATTTTGAAATATGCAGAGATGTTAAAAAATGCGGAAAATACGAATGCATATAATTATTATGTTAGTTCATTTAACTGTTCAAGCATTCCATTAGGAGAAGGCTTAATAGATGAAGCTTTTGATATATTAAAAAATAAAAAGATAAATTTAGATATAGGGAAGAATTCTTATGTTTTAAATTTTGAAGAAAAAGATATAGATATTAATTTTAAGTTAATAAAAAGTGGAAAAGAGCAATATAAGTTAAAGGCAAATAAAGATATTTATAATTTGCAAATATATAAAGGAAAAAAATATATTTATGTATTAGATGATTCTACATTATATAGATGTAATAAGGCACTAGAAAATACTGTATTAAAATTAATAGAATTGTTAAAAAATAATTATGTTTCAGAACTAGATTTAGTTGCAGAAGATATAAGAGATTTATATTCTATAGTTATTCCAAAGTTTGGAAAATGTATAGATATGGAAAGTATAGACAAAGAAGATTTAGAAAAATATAAGCCTCAAAAATTAGGAGTAAAATTATATCTTGACTATGATGCAAATGATTATATTATAGCAGATGTAAAATTTTGTTATGATAAAGATGAATTTAATCCACTTGAAGAAGATGTACAAATAAATAGTACTAGAAACATATTAGATGAAAATAAAAGTCTTAATATATTAAGAAAAACAGGATTTATGATAGATGTGCAAAATTCAAGATTTATATTGCCAGAAGAAGAAAAGATATATAATTTTTTAGAAAATGATATAGAATTATATATGCAAAAATTTGAAGTATTGGCAACAGAGAAGTTTAAAACAAAGGAAATAAGGAAGCCAAAACTTGGGACAATAGGTGTAAAAGTCGAAAATAATTTGTTATCTGTAGATTTAAGCAAAATAGATATAAATATAAAAGAATTACAAAACATTATGAATAAATATCATCTAAAGAAGAAATATTATAGACTTAAAGATGGAAGTTTTTTAAACTTAGAAGAAAATAAAGATATTGAATTTTTGGATAAATTGATTACTGGAATGGATATAGGATATAAAGAATTAGAAAAAGAAAGCATAAAATTGCCTATAAATAGAACATTATATTTGAATGAATTATTAAAAAATCAAGAAATAAGCAAAATATCAACAAATAACGAATTTCAAAAAATTGTTAATGATTTAGAAAGAGAAAATATAAATGAAGATGTAAAGCTTCCAGAAGAAATGGATAAAATCTTAAGAGATTATCAAAAAGTAGGATTTAGATGGCTAAAAGCTTTAGATATGTATCACTTTGGTGGAATATTAGCAGATGATATGGGATTAGGTAAAACTTTACAAATTATATCTATAATTTTAGACTATATACAAAATACTACAGAAAAAAGAAAGACGACTTTGGTAGTATCACCAAGTTCATTAACATTAAATTGGGAAAATGAAATAAAGAAATTTGCACCAGAATTGAAAGTAAAAGTAGTTAAAGGTAATGTGCAAGAAAGAAAACAAATTATTTCAGAATTAGAAGAATATGATATATTAATAACATCTTATGATTTATTAAAAAGAGATGTTGAAAAATATAAGACAAAAAATTATATTTTTAGGTACATAATTGCAGATGAGGCACAATATATGAAAAATAGTACAACTCAAAATGCAAAAGCAATAAAAGAACTAAATTCAGAGGCACGATTTGCTTTGACAGGTACTCCAATAGAAAATTCGTTGTCAGAACTTTGGTCAATATTTGATTTTATAATGCCTGGGTATTTATTTAGCTATAAAAAGTTTAAAACAATTTATGAAATACCTATTGTAAAAGAAGAAGATAAAAAAGCGATGGAAAAATTAAAAATGTTGATACAGCCATTTATATTAAGAAGAAATAAAAAAGATGTATTAACAGAATTGCCAGAAAAAACTATAACAGTAATAAATAATCAAATGACTGATGAACAACAAAATGTATATATGGCATATTTAGCACAAATAAAGCAAGAAGTTGCAGATGAAATTAGTGAAATTGGATTTGAGAAAAGTCAAATAAAAATTTTAGCAGCACTTACTAGATTAAGACAAATATGTTGCCACCCAGGACTATTTATAAGAGATTATACTGGAGAAAGTAGTAAGCTTACACAATGTTTAGATATTGTAAATGATGCAATAAGTTCAGGTCATAAAATATTATTATTTTCGGGATATACGTCAATGTTTGATATAATAGAAAAAGAGCTTGAAGAAAAGGGTATAAAATATTTTAAACTAACAGGAAATACAAAAGTTGATGAAAGAATTAATTTGGTAGAAGAATTTAATTCTAATAAAGATATAAAGGTATTTTTAATATCTCTTAAAGCAGGGGGAACAGGATTAAACTTAACTGGTGCTGATATGGTAATTCATTATGACCCTTGGTGGAATCAATCTGCAGAAAATCAAGCAACTGATAGAGCATACAGAATTGGTCAAAAAAATAATGTGCAGGTTTATAAACTTATTACATCAAATTCTATTGAGGAAAAAATATATGAACTTCAACAGAAAAAAGCAGTTTTAATTGATAATATGCTTGATACAAGAACATCATTTATTAACAAACTTAGTAAGGAAGAGATAATGAGTTTGTTTGAATAAGAGAAAATATGTAAAAAACACTTGCAAAAAGTGTTTTTTATATGTATAATATTAAATACAAAAGACTTAAAGGAGGAATAAATATGAAAGTACAAGTAATAGGCAAAGATTTTAAAGTAACAGAAGCAATTAATGATTATGTAGAAAGAAAGTTGGGGAGAATTGACAAGTATTTCGAAGAATCATTAGCAGAAGTGACTGTAAAATCAGAAAGAAATGCGCAAATTGCAGAGGTATTGGTAAATGCAAATGGAGAGAGATATAGAGCAGAAGCACAAGAAAAAGATTTGTACGCATCTATAGACAAAGTCGTAGATATACTAGAAGGACAAATTAGAAAAACGAAAACGAAAAAAGATAAAGTGATGAAGGAAGGTTCAATAAAAGAATTAAATTCAATTTCAGCAGATGCTGGAAAAGAAGTGGTAAACGAAGTAATAAAATATTCTTATTATGAAATAAAACCATTAACAATAGAAGATGCAAAATTAAAATTACAAGATAGAATGAATCATAATTTTTTAGCATTTTCAAATGTTGAAACAAACAAAGTTAATGTAATTTACAAATTAAAAGATGGAAAAAATTTTGGTCTAGTAGAGCCAGAAGCATAAAAAAGTTCTGTGTTAAGCAGGACTTTTTTATGTATGATTTTTATTAAATGTACTAACTTCTCTTACATTTTCAAGGCTAGATATTGTGCTAATTAATTTATTTTTATTAAGATTCCTTTTATTAAAATGTGCAATAATTTTAATTAATTCTGAATTTGAGTTTTTTTCAGTATTAGATACTAGATTATCATCAGAAGAAAATCTATTCAATTTTTTTATTTCAACATCATATTCACTTAATATACTTTCTATATTAGATAAAGTGGCTTTGGGACTATCAGTAATAATTATATCAAATTCTAACTCGTCAAAGTGGTCTAATTTATCGGTAAATTTATAAGAAAAAGATAGAACAACATAAACAATAAGTGTAGTAAGGATACCACCTAAATAAAATCCGCAGCCAATACTTAACCCAATACAAGTAACTGCAAGTAACCCTGCTGCTGTAGTTAGTCCTTTAACATTAAATCCATCTCTTAAAATAGTACCAGCGCCAATGAATCCCATACCTGAAATAAGTTGTGCAGATAATCTGGAAGGGTCATAGCTTGTTTGCTTAGACATAAACTCTCCACAAAGTGTAACTAAAACTGCACTTAATCCTACTAAAGCGTGTGTTCTAAAACCAGCAGGTTTATTCCAAGATGACCTCTCAAGTCCAATTATACCAGACAATAAAAAGCCAAGAATTAATTTGAATATACATTCAAACCAAAATGAAGATGAAATTTCAATTAAAAAATCCATATAGTACCTCCTATAAAATAATAATATCCAACAATTATAACATAAATGATAAAAAAAAGAAAGAAAAATAAAAAAATTATTGTCTTTTTTGGAATTTAAATATATAATGTATAAGATAAAAACGGAAAGGAGGAAAAGTATGGCAAAGGAAGAAAGAAGAAAAGGAGAAAGAAGGCAAAAAGAAAGACGACAACATAATAGAGGAATTGTAGACAGAAGAAAAGCAGATAGAAGATTTAACCCAAGAAGTGAAGAGGAAGAAGAAAAGGATTTTCAAGACCAAGTAGAAGGAAGAAATTCTGTAATAGAACTATTAGAAAGTGGAAAAGATATAAATAAGATATATGTAACTCAAGGAGAAAAATATGGTTCTATAAATAAAATAATAGCAATGGCAAAAGAAAGAAAAATAGTAATAGTAGAAAAAGATAGACGACAAATAGAAGAAATGGCACAAAGTGAAAATCATCAAGGTGTAATAGCAATAGTACCTCCATTTGAATATTGTGAAGTAGAAGATATATTGAAATGTGCGGAAGAAAGGGAAGAACCTCCATTTGTATTAATTTTAGATGGAATAGAGGATACGCATAATTTAGGAGCAATAATAAGAACAGCAGAGACAGCTGGTGTTAATGGAATAATTATACCAAAAAGAAGGGCAGCTTCAGTAAATGCTACAGTAAATAAGGTGTCATCTGGAGCTGTTGAATATATGAAAATAGCTAGGGTAAATAATATAACAGAAACAATAAATAAATTAAAAGAAAAGGGACTTTGGATATGTGGAACAGCGGTAGATGCAGAAAAATATTATTTTAATCAAGATTTAGGAGGCCCAATAGGAATTGTAATTGGAAGAGAAGGAAAGGGAATGAGTGAATTGGTAAAGAAAAATTGCGATTTCTTAGTAAAAATTCCTATGATGGGAAATATAAAATCATTAAATGCTTCTGTTTCAACAGGAATTATTTTATATGAAGCGGTTAAACAAAGAAAATTTTAAGAAAGAAAGGGATTGAAAAAAATGGAAAAAGTAAGAGGATTTGAAATAGCAAAAGGATTTGAAAATATGGGAATAAATTTACCAGAAAGGAAAACGAAATGTTCTGCAGCTTATGATATAGAATCAGCAGAAGATATAGTTATACCAAGTTTTAAAAAAGGAATGAAGCCTACACTTGTAAAAACTGGATTAAAGGCATATATGCAAGATGACGAGGTTTTATATTTATTTGCAAAAAGTTCGGGATTTAGCAAAAAAGGAATAATGTTGTCAAATGCTACAGGAGTAATTGATGGAGATTATTATGGAAATGAAGACAATGATGGTCATATAATGTTTTCTGTTATAAATATGAAAGATGAAGATATGGTCATAAAAAAGGGAGATGCTATAGGACAAGCTATGTTCTCTAAATATTTAAAAGTTGATAATGATAATGCTACAGAAATTAGAAAAGGTGGATTTGGCTCAACAAGTAAATAGGAGGAATTTAAAGTGATAAAAAAACTTTTGAATATAATAAGTCAAAATAAAATGAAAATTTTTGAAGTAATAGCCATTATTTTAATTATATGTTTTGCAGTAGGAGTTTCACCTAGAATGTTACAAAATGATACGTTTTACACAGTTTCGGTAGGAAAATTAATTATGGAAAATGGAATTGATATGCAAGACCATTTTTCGTGGCACGAAAATCTTCCATATACATATCCACATTGGTTATATGATGTGGGTATGTATTTAATATATAATTTTGGAGGATGGCAACGGAATATATGTATCTACTTGTGTGTTTGCGGCAATTTTAGGGATTTGTATATATAAAGTAAATTCAAAATTGAGTAAAAGTAGTGTGGTTTCTTTTTTTGTAACAATAGGAAGTATATATTTATTAAAAAGTTATATAGCGGCGAGAGCGCAATTAGTTACATTTATTTGTTTCATATTATTATTATATAATATTGAAAGATTTCTGGAAAATAAGAAGATTAGATATGCGGTCTGTATACTGCTCTTGCATATTTTAATTGCTAATTTGCACGTAGCAGTTTGGCCATTTACATTTGTAATATATTTACCATATATAGCAGAATATTTGATGTGCGAAGTAATAGAGTTCTTTATATATGATAAACTTAGACAAAAATTAATAAAGGACAAAATAACAACATTAGATAAAAAAATAAGAAAACGCGGAAGCAATAAAGAGCTAGAAGAGAAAAAAGCATTACAGGAAAAGAAATTAGAGCTTATTAAACAAAAAAATATAAGGATAAAAGAACAAAGAGAAGAAGATTTAAAAAATGCTTATAAAATTAGGATGGAAAAAAATACGAATGCAAGATGGCTAATTTTAATATTAGTAATAGCATTACTTACAGGATTTTTAACACCTTTAGGAACAGTGCCTTATACTTATACTTATTTAACTTTGCAGGGTAATACAATGAGCAATATAAATGAACATTTGCCATTAACTTTAGCAGATAATAACCCAATTTTATGTACAATAGTAATATTTATAATACTAATAGCATTTACTAAAGTTAGGATAAAGGCTTCAGATTTATTCTTTTTGGTGGGGCTTTCTTATTTAATGTTTATATCTCGTAGACAAACAAGTATGTTTGCATTATTGGGAACAGTAGTATTATCAAGGTTATTTGTACAATTAATAGAAATATATACAAAAGAAAAAGTAGAGGTCTTTACAAAAAGCATAATAAACAAATTTACTGTTTTTGTAATTATTGCAGCAGTACTTATATATAGTGTGGAAAACTTTAATACACACAGAAGGCATAGAGATATTAATCCTTCAACATATCCAATAGAAGCAGCAGATTGGATATTGGAAAATTTAGATGTGAATAATATAAAATTGTATAATGAATATAATTATGGAAGTTATTTATTGTTTAGAGGGATACCAGTATTTGTAGATTCAAGAGCAGATTTATATACTCCAGAATTTAATGCGCCAAATGGAAGGATTTCACAAGGAAAAACTATATTTAATGACTTTTTAGATAGTTCAAATATAGGCAGATATTATGGAGATGTGTTTGAAGAATATGGTATTACACATTTGATATTATACAAAAGTTCTAAAATGAATATGTTAATAGAAAAGGCAGATTCGGAAAAATATGATTTAATATATTCAGATGATAATTTTGTAATATATGAAATTTTAGATAAATAATGTAAAAATATAATAATATTGATAAATATGAGTAAACTAATGAGAGAAAAAAATTGGAAAGGATGATTTTTTATGGAAGACCAAAAGGTAAAGCAAATGATAGACGAATTAGTTGAAAAAGCAAAAGTTGCATCTCAAGAATATTTAAAACTAAATCAAGAACAAGTTAATAATATAATAAAAGCGATGGCAATGGCAGGGTTAGAGCATCATATGGAATTGGCTAAAATGGCTATAGAAGAAACAGGAAGAGGAATATATGAAGATAAAATAACAAAGAATATGTTTGCAACAGAATATATATATCATAGCATCAAGTATGAAAAAACAGTTGGAATAATAGATGAAAATCAGGAAGATGATTATGTTGAAATAGCAGAACCTGTGGGAATAATTGCAGGAGTAACACCTGTTACAAATCCAACTTCAACAACAATGTTTAAATCAATAATATCAGCAAAAACAAGAAATGTTATAATATTTGGATTTCATCCATCAGCACAAAAATGTTCTGTAGAGGCGGCTACAATTTTAAGAGATGCTGCAATAAAAGCTGGTGCACCAGAAAATTGCATTTTGTGGATTCCTGAGCCATCAATAGAAGCAACAAGTGCACTTATGCACCATCCAGATGTTAATTTAATTTTAGCAACAGGAGGAACAGGGTTAGTAAGAAATGCTTATTCTTGTGGAAAGCCCGCATTAGGCGTTGGACCTGGAAATGTTCCTTGTATAATAGAAAAAACTGCTAAATTAAAAACGTCTGTAAATGATTTAGTAATGTCAAAGTCATTTGATAATGGAATGATATGTGCATCAGAGCAAGCGGTATTAGTTGAAAAAGATATTTATAAAGAATTTGAGGATTTAATGAGAGCTTCTGGCTGTTATTTTGTTAATCCAGAGGAAAAAGAAAAATTAAGAGTTTCTATGTTTGAGAAGAGAGATACTGGCGAATATAAATTAAAATCACATATACCAGGGCAAAGTCCTTATACAATAGCGAAAGAAGCGGGATTTGAGATACCAAAAGATACAAAGATTTTAGTTGTATATGAAGAAGGAATAGGTCCAGAATATCCATTTTCAAAAGAAAAACTAAGTCCAGTATTAACTTATTATATAGTTAAAGATTTTGAAGAAGCTTTAGAAAAATCAGAGAAGCTACTTGAATTTGGAGGATTAGGGCATTCGGCAGTTATACATTCAGAAGATAGGGAAAAGATATTAGAATTTTCAGAAAAAATGAAAGCTGGAAGAATAATAGTAAATTCACCTTCAACTCACGGAGCTATTGGAGATATATACAATACAAATATGCCATCACTTACACTTGGATGTGG
>CANQRS010000004.1 GCA_947626295.1 uncultured Clostridia bacterium | reverse complement strand
GAACCATGTCCCATTGGTCCTCTATGTTGTCCATGTCTTTTTATAACACCTTGGAATCCTTTTCCTTTTGAAATTCCTTGAATATCTACTTTTTCTCCCTCTTGGAATATATCTGCTTTTATTTCATCTCCAACTTTTATTCCCTCTACTGAATCCAATCTGAATTCTCTTAGATATTTTTTGTTATCGATTTTTGATTTAGCAAAATGTCCCATTCTTGGTTTATTTATATGTTTTGCTTTAATTTCTCCAAATCCTAATTGTATTGCATCATATCCATCTGTATCTACTGTTTTTACTTGTGCAACTACACAAGGACCTGCCTCAATTACTGTTACTGGAATAACATTTCCTTTTTCGTCAAATATTTGTGTCATTCCAACTTTTCTTCCTATTATTCCTTTTTTCATATATTTTCTCTCCTCCTATTGGCTGACTTTTTGCCAGCATTGGTTTTTATTTTTACTTTAATTATAATTTTATCTCGATATCCACACCAGCTGGTAATTCTAATTTCATTAAAGAATCTACAGTTTTTTGTGATGGATATAGTATATCAATTACTCTTTTATGTGTTCTCATTTCAAATTGTTCTCTTGAATCTTTATGCTTGTGTGGAGAACGTATTACTGTTACTATTTCTTTTTTTGTTGGTAATGGAATAGGTCCTGATACTTTTGCTCCTGTCTTTTTAGCAGTATCTACTATTTTTGCAGCAGACTGTTCTAAAATAGATGGCTCATAAGCTTTGACTCTTATTCTTATTTTTTCACTTGTAGCAACTGTTTTTGCCATACTAATTTCCCTCCTTAAATATTATTTTTGAATATCAGCTTGGCAAGTAGTAACGTATCCTGGTGTTTTGTTCATACCGGTTTAAAATCTCAAAATTGTATGATTAATTTTGAGATAAGTACTTTACTTTTTAAACTTACCGCCTGGTCTATGCCACGACATACTCCACTGAAGTTCCCTCCGCTCCTACAATTACCTAGGGCGTAGCCACATTCAGCTTCAACGCTAAAATTCATACTGTAATAGTATATCCTGTTTTTTCCGTTCTGTCAAGCTTTTTGCAGGATTTTTTCGATATTTTTTCTTTTTTATCACATTAAAATTTACATATTATATAAAAAACACTTGAAAAATATAACTTTTTTTTGTATAATAGATTTATATTGGGGTATCGCCAAGCGGTAAGGCACTCGGCTCTGACCCGAGCATTCGTAAGTTCGAATCTTACTACCCCAGCCATTTTTTTGCCACTATAGCTCAGTTGGTAGAGCAACGGATTCGTAACCCGTAGGTCAGCAGTTCGATTCTGCTTAGTGGCTCCATAATGCATTTTCATCGAACTACATAAATTATTATTATTTAATGATTTCCTTTAGTCTTTTTACATATTCATCTCTATTCTTTACAGAATAAGTTAGATGACCGTATCCTTCTACAATTTCATAATTAGCATTAGGATAAGCCTTTTTTACTCCATTTATGCAAGTTCTATATGCCTTTTCTTCTTTTGCATAAAAGAAATGCATATTTTTTTGAATCTCATCATCTAATTTTGGAAAATCAAAAGTATAACAACATTCATTTTCATTATATATTGTTTCATCTGATATTATCGGAGCAATCTCTAATATCGGTTCAATCATTGGCTTTAACGCTTCAGGCTCACCATTTGTAAATTTATTTAAAAGTTTCCAGTTCATTAAATCATCCATTGATTTGCTTTTAAGTAAATTTATTAAAGTTTTAAATTTAAAATACATAAATTTCTTATATAGATAAGATAATTTTATACACGGAGCTCCATCAAAAAAGGAATTGTTAACTTTTATTCCATTATTAGTTAATTGATATAACAGCTCTATTCCAATTTCTGCTCCCATTGATTGACCATATATCATATCTATAGTTTGAACATTATTTTCTTTTAAGTATTTCACAATATAAAAAGCTTCTTGCTTTCTTGTTGTAAAGATACTATTTTCATAATGACCTGTATATTCCGGAAGAATTATATAATAATCATCTTTTAAAATGTTATATAAATTTTCCATACTCTTACTATTACAAAAAGACCCTGGTAACATTATCATTTTTTTATTTTCTTTTTTTCCTATAGTATTTATTAACATATTTACCTCCATTTTTACATTTTGTATTTCCAACAACTATTGATGCATCTATTATATCACATTTTTCTTTTTAGTCCATCCTCTAAACTCAATTTTAAAAAAATTTTCAGATAGCATAACTCTACTAAACTTCCAATATTCAGCATATTTCACATTTGACATATATAGTATTTTATGGTATAAAATTGATAAATTATATTTTTGATTAAAGAGGTGAGTGAATGGAACTAAAACCACTAAAAGAAAGCAAAAAAGTTCTATATCCAACTATTAGCGAATCCAAATCCAAAAAGTCTAATTTTATGAAAAGTGTTTTATTTGCAAGTGCAATTAATATTGAAAATCCACCGCCCATATATGTAGCAATTCCAGTATATTATAATATATATGTGCCATTAACAATTTGTAGATTGGTTCGAAATACTACATTTATTACTACAATAATATTTCTATTGTTATTTATTAAGAACAAAATAAAAATGAAGAAATCTATTAATGAGAATGAAGAAAAAATTAATAGACTAAAAAAATGTATAAAAATAGATTCTACGCTATTTATAGTCAGCTTTATAATAATGATAATTTCAATATTAATACTATTTGATTTAGAGGGATGATGAATTTTGGAGTATATTTTTTATTTAACTAATTCTTGCAATTTAAATTGCAAATATTGCTATGAAAATAACAAAGATAATAAGGTAATAGATTTTAATATTATAAAAAAATTATTAATAGAACAATCCTCTGCCAAAGATAAAACAACTACTGTTTCATTTTTTGGTGGAGAGCCATTACTAGAAAAACAAATTTTATATGATACTGTTAACTTATGTAACGATTTAGAAAATGAAAATAAACATAAATTTTTATATTCCTTAACTACTAATGGAACATTAATAGATGATAAATTTATCGAATTTTGTAAAAAAAATAATATATCTGTAGGAATAAGTATAGATGGTGATAAATTTACTCATAATTTAAATAGATATGATTTTAATCATAAAGGTAGTTTTGAACAAGTGTTAGAAAATTCTAAAAAATGCATAAAGGCTAATTTAAATTGTATGGCGTTACCTGTTATTTGTCTTAATAATGTTCAATATTTGTCTTATAATATACAATACTTGATAGATATAGGATTTAAAAATATTATATGTAATTTTAATTATTCTGATAACTGGAATGATGATTCATTAGAAATATTAAAAGAACAATATAAGAAGATTGCTAATATTTACTATAATGAATTCAAAAAGAAAAATTATGTTAAAATATATCCTTTAGACACTAAAATATATTTTCATATTCATAAAAAAGTATGTTCAAATAGTTGTAATGGTAATCGTATAGCAGTAAATACAGATGGAAAATTCTATCCGTGCATACAATTTGTGGGAGATACACGTTTTGAAATAGGAAACTATATAGATGGAATTAATTTTCAAAAAAGAAAAGAAATACTATTAAGAAGATTATCAAGTAAAGTAGTGTGTGATGAGTGTACTCTAAAGGATAGATGTATATATAAATGTGGCTGTGCAAGGCTAATTACAACTAATGATATTGTAGAAGTTTCTCCCATCATATGTGAAACAGAACGTATTTATATAGAAGAAGCCGATAATCTCGCAAATAGATTGTATAAAGATTTTAAAGATATTTTTGTTGCTTTAAATTACTAAAATAGTATAATGTTTGAACACATAATTATTAACATAAATGATTATAATAAGTTTATGGCAGATTCTAATGAAAGGAATGGAATTTAATATGAACAATTATATGGAAAAAGCCAAACAAAACGCAAGAAAAGGAAATAACAAAATACTATCATTAAAACAAATAGATAGAGAAGAATGTATAGAAATAATGAAACAATACAAGGGAACAATATATTAAATTAATGAAAAGATACTTATTTAATAAAAAGCATTGATAAATTATAAAATTTATGTTACATTAAAGAAAATTAATATAATATAATTAGAAAATCGAACTCACTTATTGCAATTGCAAAGGAGTAATTTAGATGACTTCATTTGTTTTTAACAATAAAATTATGGATAAAATTGTATATAAAACAAAAAATATTATTATACAAAAAATCCAAGAAGGGAAAAAACGACAAAAGTGCTATATCATTGGTAACGGAAATTCATTAAGCGTAGATACTAATAATGTAGTTACTAAGCACGATTCTTGTATGAAAAACTTTTATCCTAAAATTAACAATGATAATACTGTTTATACAGTTTATCTTACTGTTGAATGTTTGGGATTAAACGAATCTAGCAAAGAAATCGCTCAATTTGTTAATAACTTATCCGAAGGATATGATAGAATTTTTTTAGTCGGTCACTCAAAATGTGGGTTATGTTTTTATAATGCAAGTAACTATTGCGAAAAAAATATTTTATTAGTAACGATTTCAACTCCATTCTCTGGCACTATTCTCGCCAATAAAAAAGCTGTTGAAAAAAAGTTAAAATTTAAAATTTTTAAAAAAATTTACAACATAATTTTTAATAATCATTTTGTAAATCAGGATATTATGCCAAATTCTCATTTTATCCAAAATATGCCAACTGTTACTTACAAACAGCATATAAATATTACATCTTCATTTAAAAACTTATTTAGCTGTAAAAATATAATAGACTTATTCTTGTTTATTATGGACAAGTTTATGCAAATTAATGGTGATGGCTTTGTTCCCCTTACATCTCAAAGTTCTAATGACGCGTGGACAATTAATCTAATTTGTTCTCACGCAAAATCTTTAAAAAAAGGTCTTGAGATTATAGAAAAATTGTAAAACAAATTTAAAACATCTAAAATAAACAAGCTATTTTATATTATTAATAGCTTGTTTATTAATTATAAATTATTTTTAGTTATTTTGACTTTCTTTTAATAAATCTCTAATTTCTTCTAATAACATAGTATTTGGCTCTTTTTTTACTTCTTCTTCCTTATCCTGTTTCTTTTCTAACTTTTTCATAACTTTTACAATAAAGAAGATACAAACTGCAATAATTAAAAAGTCTATTACATTTTGTATAAAGTTTCCATAAGTTATAGAAGCATTTCCTATTTTTAAACTTAAACTCGAAAAATCTATACCCCCGATTAGTACTCCTATAAGTGGCATTAAAATATCATCAACTATTGATGAAACAATCTTTCCAAATGCAGAACCTATAATTACACCAACTGCTAAATCCATTGCATTTCCTTTTGATATAAATTTTTTAAATTCTGTTAATGTTTTATTTCCTTTTTTTACTATTTCGTCTTTATTAATATTTTTCTTCATTTTTTCCTCCATTTTTTGCTATATATTATATTCCACAAAAAGAGTACAAAAGTAAACTCCTCTTATACTCTATACTCTCTCCATATATTCACACGTACGTGTGTCTATTCTTAATACATCTCCTATATTTACAAACATAGGCACTTGTAATTCTAAACCTGTTTCTAATGTTGCTGGCTTTCCTGATGTTGTAGTAGTATTACCTGCAAATCCAGGTTCTGTATATGTAACTTCCAACTCTACAAATATAGGTGGTTCAACGGCAAATACGTTTCCTTTAAATGATAAAATCTTTACTTGCATATTTTCCTTCAAGTATTTTAAACAATCTCCTAATTGCTCCTTATTTAATGGCATTTGGTCATAAGTATCATTATCCATAAAATAATATAAATCACCATCATTATATAAATATTGCATTTCTTTTTTCTCAATTTCTGCTGCTGGAAATTTATCTGAAGGATTAAATGTTTTTTCTAAAACTGCTCCTGTTATTACATTTTTTAATTTTGTTCTTACAAATGCTGAACCTTTTCCAGGTTTAACGTGTTGAAATTCTACTACTCTATATACATTTCCTTCCATTTCAAATGTTGTTCCGTTTCTAAAATCTCCTGCTGAATAAACTGCTGCCATATCATTTCTCCTTGTATTATTAAAATATTTAGGTTTTATGGTTATACCTATAAACCTCGACTATATTATTATACACTCTTTATTAGATTCTGTCAATACCGATGCTCCTTCCTTTGTTACCAGTATTGTATCTTCTATCCTTATTCCAAAATTTCCTGCAATATAAATACCAGGTTCATCAGTTATAATCATATTCTCTTTTAAAAAACTATCATTAACAGGATTGAAAAATGGCTTTTCGTGAATTTCCATTCCTACGCCGTGCCCTAAGCCGTGAATTAAGTCATATCCGTACAATTTAAAATCACTTATAACTTCTTGCACCAATATTTTTATATTCGTTCCTTCCCTAATCTTTTCTAAAACACTGTTCTGATTTTTTAAAACTAAATCATACACTTTTTTTTGCATTTCCGTAGGCTCACCTAAAAAAATTGTCCTGGTCATATCTGAACAGTACCCATTTACCTTACAGCCCATATCTATAGTAATTATATCTCTTTTCTGAATTTTCCTATCTGTAGGTAAAAAATGTGGCTTCGACGAATTCTCACCAGATGCAACTATTGTATCAAATGATATTCCATCAGCATTTTCATTATAAAAATCATCTATCCTTCTTGCAATTTGTTTCTCTGTCATTCCAGGTTTGATATATTTTAATAAAAATTCAAAACATTTGTCAGTAACATTACAAGCTTTTTTTATATTTTCGATTTCCTGTTTATCTTTTATACTTCTAATAGTAGAAATAAGTGATTCTGACTCCACAAAATTATGGATTTTATATTTATACATATATTCCTTATATTTTTCATAAGTAACATAATTTTCTTCAAATCCAACATTTTCACAAAACATAAAAAAGTTCTCATACTCATCTTTTGAAATATTTCTGTAATTATCAACTATTATATCATCAAATGGAGTAAGAACACTATTTACATATTCTATATATCTACCATCAGTTATATATATATTTTCCTTTCTAGTAATTAAAAAAATTCCTTCTGCATCTATTCCTGTTAAATATTTAACATTCACGGGATTCGCTATTATCATTCCTTGTATATTTTGTCCTGCCATTCTATTTCTTAATGTTTGAATCCTATCATTCATATATCTCTAACGTCCTTTCTAAAACTAATTTCTGTTATAAAGTCCAAGTGTAAACACATTTAATAAAATTACTTTTATTACATCATAAGGCACAAAAATCATTACAAATGTTGCTAAAACAATAAATGGTCCAAATGCCATATATTGGTCTGAGCCACTTTTTTTAGTTATTATTAAAATCACACTTATTATTGCTCCAACTAAAAAAGATACTAAAGCTATTATTATTATATTTGTTAATCCAAAAAATAATCCTAATGCTCCCATAAGTTTTACATCACCTAATCCCATTGCCTCTTTCCCATAAAACAAACCTCCAAGTAATGTAATTCCTAAAAATATTCCTCCGCCTACTAACATTCCAAGTAACATATTAATTGATATCGCTATATTTGAAAGTCCATATAAAAATGCAAAAATTAGTCCTATTTCAAACATTGTAAGAGTTAATCTATTTGGTATAATTTGTAATCTGTAATCAATTATAAATGCTGCTAATAACATCGGCGTTAAAATCAAATATTTTATTAAATCCAAATTTTCTACTAATGTACTTTTTATTCCATATTTATACAATATTGATACATATAATACCGCCGTAATTATCATAATTATATAATTAGGATTAAACTCTTTTGTATATTCTTTTAGAGAACTTATTGAAAATACTTTTTTGTGCTCTGGCAACCTCTTACACATCCAATTTACCAGTTCTCCAATAAATAAGCCTAATATCGATACTAATATATAGTATCCTATATTTACATCATTAAAATACATAAAAATTATCATATCCTCTCTGCGTTTAACGTTTTAACTTTTGTTTTATTTTATTTTCTATTGGTCTTTTCCACGCTGTATACCAAAAATCTTTTTTACCTATGGGGTCAACAAGTATTGTAAACATCTTACATCTATTCCCTCCGATTATATCAGTAAAAATTTGGTCTCCGACAACTCCAATATTTGCTGACTCCATCTCTATTTCCTTTTTTACCTCAAGAAAGCCTTTCTTAAAAGGCTTTTGTGCAAACAACTTGTAAGGTACCTCCAATTTGTCTGCCACCATTTTTACTTTTTCTACCTTATTAGTATTTGATAATATATACATTATTATCCCTTGCATTTTTAATTCTTTTGCCCACTTTATAGTTTCACTTTTTAATTCACTATTATAATCAATTAATGTGTTATCTACATCTAAAATCAAGGCTTTTATATTCTTTTCCCTTAAAAATTGTATTGTAATATCTTGTACACTTTTTAAATATACATCTGGATATATAATCATATTTTGCCACCTTATCCCTCAATAACATCTCTTACTGCTTCAGATATAATTTTATTAACATCTCCAAGCATAATATTAAACTTCAATTCAGCGTCAAAATATTTCTTAGCCTCTTCTTGTTCTATTAAGTTAGCATATAATTCTTGAACATACTTAATTTTTTCTTCATCATTTTTTCCTTCTTGCATAGCAGCTATTTGTTGTTCATATCTTGCCATTTCAAACTCATTGATTTTCTTCTTTAATTCAGTATTTAAGTCTATAACCTGTTTTGCCATTTTGTAATTTACATATTCTTCTGACTCCTTTATCTCTTGTGCTAACTTATTTGCCGTATCATAAACTATCATTCTTTCACTTTCCTTTCATTATGCATAAGCTTGATTTTTTCTGCTAAATGGTATAAGCTTCTTTAAATCACTTTCTTTTGACTTCTTAACCTTACCAGCTTTAGCTTGTTCAATTTCCTTACGCTGTTTTTCTGCAACAGTTTCACATATTGCCTTCTTATATATAAAATGCGTATCTTGAGCAATTTTATTCCAATTATATTCATTTCTTACTTTTGACTTTGCTTTTTTCACCACATTTGCACATAATTGTGGGTCAAACAATAACTCTAAAATTGAATCTGCTATTGAATTTGCATTTCCTGCATAGCATTTCATTCCATTTTCTCTATGCTGAACAATTTCATTTAACCCTCCAATATCTGATACTACAACTGGAGTTTCCGCAAGCATAGCTTCTAATGCCACTATTCCAAATGGCTCATAAGTGCTTGGAAATACCGATATATCTGCAGCTTTATATAATTTATTTACATCTTTTCCATTTACATATCCTGCAAAATATACTTTTTCTCCAATTCCTAAATAATTTGCCTGTGCCCTTAATTCATCAATCATTCCGCCTTTTCCTGCAACAACAAGCTTGGCATCATTATAGCGACTTAAAATCTTAGGCATTGCAGCAATTAAATGCTGTATCCCCTTTTCATATACTAATCTACCTATAAATAAAATCATTTTTTCATTATCCATTGCAAATCTTCTTCTAAAGTCATAATCTCTTTCTATTCCAGAATAATTAAGTGGATTTACTCCATTTGGTATTACATTTATTTTCTCAAAAGGTAGTCCAAATAGTCTTTGTAATTCACCTTTCATATAATTGCTATTTACTATTACTTCTGTAGATTCATAAGTCAACATCCATTCTGTATCATTTATATATTTTTGTTGTTCATCTCTAATTCCACTATTTCTTCCAGATTCTGTTGCGTGTATAGTTGATATAAGCGGTATATCGTAAGAGTGTTTCAAAGTCTTTGCTGCGTATGCAACTAACCAATCGTGTGCATGAATTACATCAAATTTTCCCTGCTTCTGCATTATTTCAGAAGCTTTTGCTACTAAATTGAAATTTAATTGCATAATCCAATCAATAAAATTATTAGCATTTATTATGAAGTTGTCTACTCTATATACTTCTACTCCTTTATCTACTTCATAATAAGGTACATTTCCTTCTTTGTATGTAACAACTGTTACTTGATGCCCATCTTTTATTAATCTTTTTGATAAATCATTTACAACTCTTGCTATCCCTCCAACAACTCTTGGTGGATATTCCCACGTTAACATTAGGATTTTCATTATTTGATACCCCTTTCAACTTTAATTTTTTCTTTTGATACATTTTTCTACATTTTTCCTCTTATATTGTACCCAATCCTTATAAAAAAGTAAAGTTTTTTTGAAAATTTTTTATAAATTTATTTGCACATTAAAAAAAATCTTATTTTGCTTTAATAATCTACGCAAAATAAGATTTTAATTTTAAAAAATTTACCTATTTCCACAACAGCAACCAAAATTTGTAAATAATAATAAAAATATTATTATGAAAAATAGTATTTCACTATCTCCTCCACATCCAATATTTCCAAAAATTCCTCCGTTACCATTACAACCACAGTTTCTATTTTCTACTGGTGCCGTAAATAAATTTGCTCCATTATTATCTGGCATTTATAAAAATCCTCCTTTATTTTTTATGTAGAAAAATATTAAAATCTTTCTTAATTTTATATTATGGATTTTTTACAATTTTGTTACAATAATAAAAAAATTTATTTACTTGCCACTGATAATTTTATTATTAATTCCATATTATCATCTTCAGCAGCCTTATTTCTTCTAATTGCACCACATTTTTTACATTTAAAAATAATTATATATCCCTTTTTATTACTTATTTCTATACCAATAGGTTCTAAATCGCCATAACATTTTTCTTTCCTATCTCCCGGATTTTTATCAATATGTTTTGAATGTAAACAATATGGACAATGATTTCTACACGAATATCCTAATTTACTTACCTTTTTTCCGCAATTATCACAAACAAATTCTTCATCTATTTCCGTAAACTTTTTTACCTCTAACATAAAATTTATATGACAGATTTTATAAAAAATCTGTCATATTTCCTCCTTTATCTTATTTTTACTTTTGATAAATCTATATCTTCTGGATTATAACTTAATATATAATCTAAAACTTCATCTGCATTTGAACATACTTTATATAAATCTTTGCAATCTTCTGTTATAAATTTTTCTTCTATATATTTAGTCATCATTTCATCTAATTCTTTAAAAAATCCATTGATATCATATATAACAATCGCTTTATTATGTCTTCCCAATTGTTTTAAAGTTAAAATTTCAAAAAACTCATCTAATGTTCCTATTCCTCCTGGTGTTATAACAAAAGCCTCACCATTCTCCTCCATTGCACGTTTACGTTCTCTCACTGTTTCTGTATAAATATATTCAGAACATTTTGTAAAAGAAATCTCCGCATTTGCTTCTCTAAAAAACTTTGGTACTACTCCTAAAATATATCCTTCTCTTTCATATACTCCTTCAGCCAAAGCTCCCATCATACCATTAGCCCCTCCACCAAATACGAGTCCACATTTTCTATCTACCATTTTTCTTCCTAATTCTCTTCCAGCCTCTTTATATGTTTCATCTATTAAACTACTAGCTGCTCCATATACCGTTATGTTCATTTTATCACATTCCTTTCTTTAAGCACAAATATAAATGCTTTCTTAATCTTTTTGTAATCACATTTTTATATTATACCATTTTTGCTATTTATATGCAAGTATTTTTATTTTTTATTGCATAATATTTTCTACACATTGACTTTTAAATATTTTTATGATAATGTATAAAAAATGGAAAGGATGTTGTATTATGAATTATTATATAGATTTTGATAATACACTTTTTGATACAAAAAAATTACTTGATAGAATGTTCAATTCTATAATATCATCAATCACTCAACAAAAAGAGCTCAATTCCGAGCAATTACTTGAAGAATGTAAAACAATATTTAATAACAATATATTTGATTTACCTATACATTTTTCAAACAAATATAACTTAAATATGACACCAATTAATAATTGTTTAACTAACACTATATTAAATGGAAAAGATTTAATTTTTAGTGACTCTATTCCATTTTTAAAAAAACTAAAATCCCAAAATCATAAATTATATATTTTATCTTATTGTAAAGATAGCATTTATTTTCAATCACTAAAAATTGCAGGCTCACAAATTTCAAATTATTTTGATGCGTGTTACATAACTGCAACCCCTAAATATGAACTTGATATAATTTATGAAAACGGTATTTTTATTGACGATTGTCCTAACGATTTACTAGGATTATATTCTAAAAACCCTAAGGAAATAATAAGATTAAGAAGGCAAAACACTAAATATGCAACCCAAAATTTAGAAAATGTTAATATTAATGAATATAAAACTTTTTCGGAAATTCCAATAAACTAAATACATTTTGAAAGGAATGATATCAATTATGCAAAGAAAAAAAATCGTAGTTTTAGGTGGAGGAACAGGTACTTCTACAGTTTTAAAAGGATTAAAATACTTCCCCGTTGATATAACTGCAATTATCACTGTATCTGATGACGGAAGAAGTACAGGAAGATTAAGAAAAGAATTTTACACTCCAGCAGTTGGGGATATCAGGCACGTTTTAAGTAATTTATCTACATTACCTGACGAAGTAAAAGATATTATGGAATATAGAATGTCTACATATAGTGATTTAAATGGTCACTCTATGGGAAATTTAATACTTACTTCTTTATATAAAGAAACTGGAAATTTAAAAACAAGTATTGAATATATGAGTAAACTACTAAGAGTTGAGCACACTGTACTTCCTCTTTCCGAAGACTATTTAACCCTAATGGGAGAAACTGATGATGGAGAAATCATAGAAGGAGAAGAAGAAATTACACTTGCAAGAAAACATTACAAAAGAATTTTCTACAAAGAAAAACCTCACATTTTACCTGAAGTTTTTCAGGAAATTGCTGATGCAGACCTTATTATTTTAAGTATGGGTAGTCTTTACACAAGTATTTTGCCACACCTTATTTGCCCAGAAGTTTCCGAAGCAATAGCTAGCTCTAAAGCCAAGGTTATGTATATTTGTAATGTTATGACACAACCTGGTGAAACAGATAATTTTACAGTTAGCGACCACATTAATATTTTAGAGCAATATATTGGATATGATACTATAAATGCTGTAATTATTAGTAATAATCTTTTACCTCGCGATTTATTACAAAAATACGCTACGGAAGAACAAAAAGACCAAGTAATTATTGACTATGATAATTTAAAACACGCTAACTACGAAGTAATTGAATCTGACTTAATTACTACAACAGATGGTACAATTAAACACGATAGTTTAAAATTAAGTTCAATAATTTTCTATTATTTAATGAAATAGTATTGCAAAATCCTGCAATTTATGGTAAAATATGTGGTGTTATATTGTGAATAAACTAAAGGAGGTGCAAAAATGCCAAATATAAAATCAGCTAAAAAAAGAGTTAAAATAATAGAAAAGAAAACATTAAGAAATAATATGATAAAATCAGCATACAAAACATCTATTAAAAATTTTGAAAATGCTTTAAATGCTGGAGATATGGATAAAGCAAAAGTATTATTTTCAGAAGCTACTAGAAAAATCGACCAAGCGTGCTCAAAAGGTGTTATTGTAAAAAATACGGCAGCTAGAAAAAAATCACAATTAGCTAAAAAATTAAATACATCTATTGCTTAATTACCAAAAATTAAAAAATTATGCATAGTTTTTTAAAAGCACATTTTATTAATGTGCTATTTTTTATTAAATAAATATTTATTTAACAAATTTAATTTTTATTTTTAATTAAAAAATTTAATTTAATTAAATTTTTCCAAATATACAATTTTTTTCTTAATTTTACCCCTTTGTTATCTTTCTGTAATATTTCTTTAAAATATTTATAATATCCCTTTGGATTTTCACTATACACTCTTAACATATTTTTTGTATATCCATCTTCAATATAATTTCCAATTTCAATTATCTCATTTATGCACATAATTTTATACTTCTCATCTATCTGATGATACATTCTTGCTTCCGTAATAAATTTCTCATTTTCTTCTAATATATGTTTATATTTTTTTCTAATCTCTCCATTAAAAAGCAAAATTTTCTCCCCTGTAATTCCTCCCTTAAAATATAACTCAAACATTGTTGAAATCATAAAATCTTTCTTAAATTTATTTCCACTAATTTCTCCTGAAATCTTCTTTTTTAAAAAACATAATGCATATAAATTTGGATTTTCAATTAATTTATTTTTATATTTTTTTATTATTTTAAATGCATCCTCCGTAAAATAATCATCTGAATCACAATCAATAATAAAATCCCCTGTAGCAATTTCTACACCTTTATTAATCGCTTCCATTTTTCCGCTATTTTCTTGAAAAATATATTTAATATCAATTTTGTTTTCTAATATCCTTTTTCTTACAATATTTTCAGTACTATCTGTAGAACCATCATCAATAATTATCCATTCTATATCCATCCCATAATTACTATTTTTCAAAATACTAATATATAATCTATTTAAAAATTCTCCCCTATTATATGTTGCTGTTAATATTGTTATTTTACTCATCTCTAATCACCTCTTCAATTTTTTCAAGTATATAACTATTATCATATTGATATTCATTTTGACTTTTTATATAATTATATTTTCCTTGCAGTAATTTTTTTAACTCAACATATATATCATTTTCATAGTTAGAAATAATCAAACAATTATTATAATCTCTTACGGCTTCTTTAGCTGCAGTATTTGTAATTATAATTGTTTTATTAAATAGTTTTGCTTCCTCTATAACTATTCCATATCCTTCATAATATGAAAGCAAAGCAAAATAATCAACATTTTTTAAATAACAGTATGGATTACTTTTCTTTCCCAATAATATAAAAGACTCTTTCAAATCAAAATCATCTATTAATTTTTGTAATTTTTTCTTTTCTTCTCCATCACCTATTACATATATCTTATGTGCTATTCCATCTTCAATTAATTTTTTATGGACTCTAATTAACCTATCAATCCCCTTTTGCTTAACTAATCTTGCAATACTTAAAATTACGGGAACATTTTCTCTTTTTAAAATATTATTTTTTTCTTTTGACTTTATTAAAATTCTATCTTTATCAATATAATTATATATTACATATTGTTTATTAAAATCACCATATAATTCAACAAATGATTTTCTATTATCCTGACTCACAAAAATAATTTTATTATATTTTTTATAAAATCGTTTATCAATACATTTTTTTATATTTGCTTTTATTCCCTTTCCAAAAACTTTTTTTATATCATTATGCACCCAAGCAATTTTATTTTTATTTTTTCCATAACTAAAAATTCTTGTTATTGGACCTTCCAAAAAAGCAATCTCAACATCATATTTATTTTTTATTATTTTTTTATATTTTTTATTTCCAAAAAATAATAAATATAATGGTAACATAATATTTTTATTTTTATATAAATTAATTATTTTTATTTTTTCATTTAATTCTTTTTCTAATTCGCCACCTGAATATATTGTTAAAATTGTTATATTATATTTTACACATAATTTATTTGCAATATCTACTAATACTCTTTCTGCTCCTCCTATATCTAGCTTAGTTATGCCAAAAATCAACGATTTATTATTGTCATTTTTTTGTAACAAACTAATCTTCAACTCCTATAAAAAAAACATTTTTAAATGTTTTTTTCAAAAAATTCTTTTTTATTTTTTTATTTTTTATTTTTAAAATTCTTTTCATCGAACTTCCTAATAAAATTCTTCTATACATATAATTTAATTCTTTTTTATATTTTTCATATTTATTTATTTTTTTATAATATTTTATTATATTATTTAATATTTGAAATATATCTCCAACATTTTTTGTATATAAATTTGATATAGAATTTTCTCTTTGTACATAATGCACAAAAAAATATTCAACATAAGAAATTTTTTTTATATATGGTAATAATTTGTAAAAAAATTCTATATCTTCATATATTAACCCCTCTGGAAATTTTATATTATTATTAATTATAATATTTTTTTTTATTAATTTATTCCATACAATAACCCTAGGCTTTTTTATTAATTCTTTTTTATTTTTATATTTTTTTCTTTTATCTTTTTTTACATTAATTATTTTTTCATCTATATAATATTCCCATAAAAAGTCACATTCAATTAAATCACTATTTTCATTTTTCGCTTTATCATACATAACTTTATACATATCTTTTTCCACATAATCATCTGAGTCTAAAAAACCAACATATTCTCCTGTAGCATATTTTAATCCAAAATTTCTTGCACTTGACAATCCCCCATTTTCTTTTTCAAAATATTTTATTTTAGATGGATATTTTTTTAGATATTTTTCAATTATTTTTTTACTAGAATCCGTAGAGCCATCATTAACTATTATTAATTCCAAATCCTCTAAAGTTTGTTTTAACAATGAACTTATACATCTATCTATGTATTTTTCCACATTATATACAGGTACTATTATGCTTACTTTCGGCATACTTCCCCCTTATCTTTTAAACTTAAATAAAAATTTATATTTATTTTTAAAACAATTTTTTTTATTAATTGTTTTAAATTATTTATTTTTATATTTTTTATTATATTCATTTTTGTTATCTTTTTTATAAACTCTGTTCTTTCCTCTTTTTTTAAATCTCCTAATGATGAAATAACACTATTTGTATAATATATTTTTACATTTTTTTTAGTATCTTCTTTTAAATTAAATTCCTCCAATTTATTAATAATATTATTATAATGATTTATTTTATCATTTATTTTTTTATTATAATTTCCACTTCTCATTATACTATTTGATGTTTGAATATAATAATATCCATAATAATCTACTGACAATATCGTATTTGCCTTTAAAATAAGCTGAGGAATTAATCCAAAATCTTCGTGATATACATTTTCTAAAAATTTTAATTCTGTTTTAATAAAAAAATCTTTTTTTATTAAATATAAAGATGGCGAATCTAAATACTTATCTTTAAAACATAATTTATTAAATGCTTCTTCCCCATTTGTTATTCCAAACACAGGTCCCGAAGCCATATACATAGCATCTTTTTTTACAATTTTCATCTTGTATTTTATCATATCAATATCTTGTTTAATATATTTATCTAATTTCTTCAGTAATTTTTCATTTATATAATCATCTACATCTACAAACATTATATATTTTCCATTCGATTTTTCTATTCCATAATTGCGTGCTCTTCCAACACCGATATTTTCTTTTTTTATATAATAATATTTTATCTTAGGATTTTTCATATATTTTTCTATTATTTTTTTTGAATTATCAACTGAGCCATCATCAATTAATATTAATTCCCAACTATCATATTTTTGTTTCTGTATATTTAATATACATTTTTCCAAATATTTTTCCCCATTTCTAAATGGTATTATTATACTTACTGTTGGCATATTTCCCCCTTTTTATTATTATACACTCATTTCATATTTTTATAACAAAAAAAGTAAGTATCTCTACTTACCTTTTTATATTATAAAATTGCTGCTTTTTCTTTTACTATATCACATATCAATTCTGCAGATTTTTCAACTCCTAAAATATCGCTGTTTATACAAATATCATAATTTGATGGATTCTTCCAATCCTTTTCTGTATAATGTTTATAATGATTTGCTCTTAATTTATTAATTCTATTTATTTCCTTTTCTGCATTTGATTTTTTTATACCATATATATCTGATGCTCTTTTTATTTTATTTTCCATATCACTATATATAAATATCTTTACAACATTTTTTCTTCCAGATAAAATAAAATCTGCACATCTTCCTATTATTACACAAGATTCTTTATCTGCCACTTTCTTTATTAATTCTGATTCCTTTAAAAATAATTCATCAGAATTATCTAATCCAAAATAGTATCCATTATTCAAGTTAGCTAAAAGATTTCTTTTCTGTTCATTATTTTCTATATATTCTTCTGATAAGCCTGTTTCTTCAGCAATTTTTGTAATAAACTCTTTATCATAAAATTTTATTCCCAACTTATCAGCTATTAATCTTCCTATATATCTTCCGCCTGAACCATATTCCCTTGAAAGTGTAATTACTACTTGATTATTTAAAACATTATCTGTACTTGTATCATCAACTAATGCTTGACTTACAGATTTCTTAGTTCCCATCATCTTAACTTCTGTTATTAATAATATTGTTGCAATTAAAAACGCTATTCCATCAGCAAATGGTCCTGCATATAAAATTCCTTTTATTCCAAATATATTTGCCAAAATTATCATTGCTGGCATTAAAATTAATATTTGTCTTGATAGTGATAATATTGCACTTTTTATACTTTTTCCTATAGCTTGGAAGAATATTCCTGAAGGTATTTGTATACCATTGCATATACATAACATTAAATACACTCTAAATGCTAAACAAGCAAATTCAATATATTTGTCATCACCACTACCAAATATTGCTATTAATTTATCTGGTATCAATTGGAATAATAAAAATGCTATTGTACTTATTATAACACTTATTGATAAAACAGTTTTTAGAGCTTGTTTTACTCTATCATATCTTTGTGCCCCATAATTATATCCTAATATTGGCTGTGAACCTGCTGCGATACCAACTATTATACTATTCAAGATTTGACTTATCTTCATAACAATTCCTATTACAGTAATTGGTATTTCTGCTCCATATTCTGACAATGCTCCATATTTTGCAAGTAAATTATTTTCAACTGCCATTACAAATACAAAGCTCATTTGTGTAATAAAACTACTAATTCCAAGTCCTACAACTTTTCTTCCTATACTTGCTTGTAATTTAAAATTAGATTTACTCAACTGTATTGTTTTAAATTTCTTAACATATACAATATTCATAACAAATGTTAAAACTTGACTTAACACTGTTGCTATAGCTGCTCCTTGTACTCCTTTATGTAATACAAAAATAAACACTGCATCTAAGCATACATTTAATAATGCTCCTGAAACCATTGATATCATTGAATATCTTGGACTTCCATCTGCCCTAATTACAGAGTTTAAAGTAGTTCCCATCATCATAAATGGTAATCCTAATGCTATAACATATCCATACCCTAACGCATATTCTCTTAACGCATCAGTACATCCAAATAGATTTAATAATTGTGGTAAAAATATCATCGTTCCTGCAAATAATACTATTGATATTATTGCTGATAACAATATTCCATTTCCTACACCTTTAGCGGCTTCCTCTTTTTTCTTCTCTCCTAATTTTAAACTTAGATACGCTGAAGTTCCATCTCCTAACATCAATGAGAACGCTAAACAAACTATAGTTATTGGAAACACTATATTTGTTGCACCATTTCCTAAATATCCTACTCCCCATCCAATAAATATTTGGTCTACAATATTATATAATGAATTTACTAATAATGATATTATACACGGAATAGAAAATTTTCTTATTAATGTGCCAATTTTCTCATATCCTAAAATATTTTCTTCTTTTTTCATTTTCACCCTTCCTCTCATTCTATTTTTTGTCAATTTGTTTATTATATCAAATTTTTTTTAATTAGTCAAGGAATTTTTCAGCATTTATCAAAAAAGCTAGAGTTTAAAATTCCCTAGCTTACAATTTTTTTATATCATTCCCATATTCTTCATAAATTTTTTTCCCTGTTTCATCATTTTTTTACCAGTCTTTGTAGACTCTGCATATAACATAAGTGCACCGGCAGAAATGCAAGTACCTACTATAACACCTTTAACAAATTTCATAACTAACTCCTCCACTTCAAAAAAATTATACAGTCTTATTATTTGCTTTTTTGTCTTTTATATACGACTTTATTAATGAAAAAATTTCTAAAAATGCTATAATAATTAAAAAAAATCCAAAAAATTTTCTTAATAATATTACATCCATACGCACAGCAATCTTAGCTCCTATAATAGCCCCTACAATTCCTGAAATACTAACGATGGCAGCAGTATTTTTTTGAATATTATTATTTTTCCAATTAATTATAATACTCACAATACAAGTGGGAACAAAAAAGACTAAATTAATACCCTGTGCAATATGTTGTTCAACTCCAATAAATGATGTCAGCAAAAAAATAAGTATTGTTCCTCCTCCCATTCCCATACTACTAATTACTCCCGAAATAACGCCAAATAAAATACTCATCATCAAAACACCCCTATCATTTTAACAGCAACATATATTATAAACAAAATAAAAGTAATTTTTAAAATATAGTCTGGAATTTTATTCAAATATTTTGAGCCAAAAAATCCCCCTATTATACCTCCTATTGCACATAAAACTCCCCTTTTCCAATCAATATAATCATTTTTTGCATAAAAGAATCTGCTTGCAATTACCATAAACAATATGCAAGTAATAGAAGTCGCTCTTGCCTCTTTCTCATTCATTTTTATTAAATATATAAAAGCTGGTACTAATATCATTCCTCCTCCCGTAGAGAAAAATCCTGATATCATACCAGCTATAATTCCTATAATTATTTTTTTCACCATACACTTCCCTACTTTTTAGTAGTATGTGTATTTTTTATTTTTTCTATTCAACTTATGTATTACTTGTCATATCTTTCAAAAACGTGCTTCTTTTCCCCGCAAACTGGGCAAACCCAATCTTTTGGCAATTCTGAAAATGGTGTATGTGCGTGTATCCCAGCCTTTTCATTTCCATATTTTGGATTATAAATATACTTGCAAACTGTACATTCAAACTTGGCATCTTCGTCTCCTTCGTTTTTTTGCTCAAAAAAGTTTTTATATCCTAATGCTACGGCAGCTATTACCATAAGTAAAAAAGATATTGCCTTCCATATTCCACTTTCAAATAATATAATTGCAAATAATCCTAAAATAGCACTTGCACCATATAATATTAAAACTGCTTGTTTCTGTGTAAATCCTTTTTGTACTAATTTATGATGTACATGTCCATTATCAGCACTAAATATTGCCTTTATTGACTTTCCTTTTATAACTCTTCTTATTATAGCCCACGCAACATCTAATATAGGTAGTCCCAAAACTAACATTGGCAATACAATAACTGCAGCTGTATATGTTTTTGCTACTCCAAGTATCGACACTATTGCAAGCATAAATCCTAAGAAATTTGACCCCGTATCACCTATAAACGTTTTTGCTGGCGCAAAATTAAATGGTAAAAATCCTACTAAAGCTCCTATTAATGACGATATCACAAGAACAGCAATCATTGGTGAATCGTTTAATGCAAATATTATAAGTAAAGATAAACAAGAAATTAAAGATATTCCTGAAGATAACCCATCTAGTCCATCCATTAAATTAATTGCATTTGTAATTCCAACTATCCATAATATAGTTAATATTACTGATATTTCCATTCTTAATCCTATTTGACTTACCATTGGTACATTTACTTGGTCTATTTTTACCCCAAAAGCAACAACAACTACCGCAGCCAAAATTTGTCCAAATAATTTCTGATATGGCTTCAATGTTTTTATATCATCTAATATTCCTGTAATTGCTATAATAATAATTCCAAATAATATTCCCAGTAATTTTTTATAATAATCATCTGTTTCAAAAATATTTATACTTCCTTCTATACTCATTACAAATAACAAATATATTATAGATATTAAAAAACCTATTATTACCGCTATTCCGCCTAATTTAGGCATAGCTTTTTTATACATTCTTCTTTCATCTTTAGGAACATCCACTGCTCCACACTTTTTTGCAATCCTTATTGACCAAGGTGTAAGCATAAATGAAACTATAAAGGCTAATAAAAAAGCTATTGCTATATCTCCCCACATATAATGCCTCCATTATTTCATATTTTCTTTTTCTATTTCATCTATCATATTTATTCTTTCTTGATATCTTCCACCTTTAAATTCTGTTGCTATCCACATTCTCATTATTCTAATGGCTTCATCTGTATCTATATAATCTGCCCCAAATGTAATAACATTTATATCATCATCAGCTTTTGCAAATCTCACTTCCTCCTCAGTCTTTACATTTGCAGCTCTTACACCTTTAAACTTATTAGCCACTACCGCCATTCCATTACCTGAACGGCAAATTAAAATTCCCTTTTCGCATTCTTTATTACTTACAGCCTCTGCTACTTTTTTGGCATATATTGGATAATCTGTCCTTTCCTCATTATAAGTCCCCAAATCTTTATATTCTACATCAATTTCTTCTAAATATCTTTTTAATTCTTCTTTTAATTTGTATCCTCCGTGGTCCGAACCAATTGCTATCATATTTTTCACTCCTTTTTTAGTATTATTTTTAATATAACATAATACACTTATTTTTGCAATGCTTTTTTCACATTAACCACAAATTTTGTACTATATATCCTCTAAAACACTATAAATACTTTCTTTAATAAATTCTGCCGAAGTAATTGGTGCAACCTTCCCAGGCAATGCCAATGCACAAATTAATTTAATATTTAATTCTTTTGCATCTTCCTTATTAAATCCTCCTGGATTTGAAGCCAAATCAATAAGTAATACATCATCTTTCATTTTCTTCATTTCTTTCTTATTTACAATGACCGTAGGCACTGTATTTATTATAATATCAAATTTATTTAATTCTTCGCCTAAAAAATTAATATTCATAGCTCCATATCCTAAAGTCTTAATCCAAGCTAAATCTGTTTTCTTTCTAGCAGCACATACAACCTCTGTATTAAGTCCATAAAATTTAGCTGCAACAACCTTAGCAACTCTGCCAAACCCTAAAACTAAAATCTTGTTTCCGTGCAAAATTTTATCTGTATTTTTTATAGCAATTTCTATAGCTCCTTCAGCCGTAGCTATTGTATTTAATATAACAAGTTCTTCTCTTTTCATAACATCTACAACTTTTTTATAACTTCCTTCTAATACCTCTTCTGCATTTTTAGGAATGCTCCCAGCTATAAAAATTTTATTACTATGTTTATTTTTTACTAAATCTCTAATCTTTATATTTTTATCACTAAAAGTTGCGTGCATCTCCTCTTCATTTTTAGAAAACGGAATTGAACCTATTATTATATCTGATGCATTAATTGCATCTTCAATGTTTTTACACTTTACAATTTGATTATTTTCTTCAATATTATTTGATTTTTCCATTCCATAAACATAAACTTGATTTCTATCTGCTGCCAGCAAATTTGCTAATGTACTTATTCTCAAATCTCCCCCAATTACTGACATTTTCTCTTTCATAAAAAATCCTCCTTTTATATATTCTAAAATAATTTTATTATTTTATACAAAAAATTGTTACAAAAAAAGAATGAAATAAATTCATCCTTTTTAACTAATTTTCAATTTCTATTTCCTTGCCTAAAGCCGTTGAATAAATATACACTTTATCTACTTTTCTATTTAAAGAATTTTCAATCGCCTCTTTATACAATTGTAATTGTGGAGTATGCCTTTTTATTAAAATATTTTCTTCACCTTCTCTTACAAAATCTGTTTTATAATCTAAAAGTATCAATTTATTATGTTCATCTATAAAATACAAATCTATTATTCCTTGAGCCAATATATTTTCTGTACTATCTGTATCCATAATATCTTTTGCTGAAATATTTATATAAAAAGGCTCTTCTTTATAATATTTCTTTGCTGTTACCAGCTGATTCCATATATTTGATTTAGTAAATTGTAATATTTGTAATGGATTTACAGAATCCGCTTCCTTTTGTGTAATAATTTCTTTATTCACCAAATTCTCTATCATTTCTTTAATATCTTGTATATCATATTTTTTTGAGAAATCTAAATTCTTCATACATAAGTGTATAATCGTTCCCCTTTTAGCCGGAGTTATTTTTTCTTCTTCATCGCCCTTCAAAAATTTTGGTACTGGAAACGTTACATTCGCAGTTTCAAATTCATCATTTTTTATTGGCTGCAAATATTCTTCCTCACTTATTGTACTATTTAAAATCTCTTTTTTATCCTTGCTTACTATTGCAGTAATAGATGTTTTTGATGGTACCTTTGTTGAAGCCTCATATTCATATTCAAATAATAACTTTTCTTCAATTTCTTTAACCTCACCATCCGTAACATTTCCCGAATTTTCCTCTATAAATTTAAGCACATCTACCTCTTCTTTTTCTTCTGAATTTAATTGCTTAATTAATTCACTTTTTTTATATATATTTACATCTACAAATTTATTCATATTTTCAAAATCATAATAATAAACTAATTCTATCCAATCTAAATAATTTTTATATTTTTTTAATAATATTGGATTTATTTTATTATTTATTTTTTTATAAATTTGTGTCAATTCCTCTTTACTTTCTTTTTCCTTTTTATAATCTTTTGAAATTCCTGTTATATATAATTTTTCTTTTGCTCTAGTTAATGCAACATATAATATTCGCATTTCTTCTGATAATGTTGAAATAAGCTCAACATTTTTTAGTGCTAATTTTGTTAATGTGTCATATTTTATTTGCATATCATAATTTATATATTTTACACCTAAGCCTAAATCTTGATTTAATAAAATATCATTATTTAAATCCATTAAATTAAAATTAGTTTTACTATTTGCTAAAAATACAATAGGAAATTCTAATCCTTTACTTTTGTGAATGCTCATTATCCTTACTACGTCCTCATTTTCTCCAATCATTTTAGCAGAACTTAAATCTCCGCTTCCTAATCTTAATTTTTCAATAAATTTTATAAAATTAAATAACCCTTTAAAACTAGCTGTTTCATACTGCTTTGCTCTCTCAAATAACATTTTTAAATTAGCTTGTCTTAATTCTCCATTTGGTAAAATTCCAACATAATTCAAAAAACCTGTATCTTCATATATTTTCCAAATAAGTTCATCTAGTGATAAATATTCTTGTTCCTCTCTCCACTCATCAATTTGTTTCAAAAATATTTCAATTTTCTCTTTTAAGTTTTTTGAAACAGACAATTTTGCTTTTTGTAATGCAATATAAAAATTACTCTGTTGGTCAGCAAGTCTAATCTCTACCAAGTCGTTATCCGTAAACTTTCCTATACTTGACCTCATTACCATTACCAATGGAATATCTTGCATAGGATTATCTATTATTTTTAAAAGTGACAAAATTGTTTGTATCTCTATAGAATCAATATACACTGAAGACATATCTGAATATACTGGTATCGACAAATTCATCAATTCATTTTCATATACTGGAGCTTTATCTTTTGTAGAACGAAGCAAAATAACAATATCTTTATATTTTATATCTCTATATTTCTGTTTTTTTAAATCATATATTTGATATTTGCTTTCTATTAATTCTTTTATTTTATTAGCTACAAATTTTGCCTCCAATTCTATATCTTCTATTCTTTCTTCCTCATCATCTTCACCATTTTCATTCTCTTGAATTACATCTTCTGTATTTAAATCTATAATATTTATTTCATTTTTTACATTTTTATTACATAATATTTCTTCCCCAACTTTATCCCATACACTTCCTAAATTCAAATATTCCTCTTCATTATATTGTATATCTCCTAGCTCTTCGCTCATTATATTTTTAAATATTAAATTTGTAAAACTTAATATATTTTCTCTACTCCTAAAATTTTTAAATAATTGTATTTTTAATCCATCTTTATTTGCATTTTCTAAATTATATTTTTTATATTTACTTAAAAATAATTCTGGCATTGCTTGTCTAAATTTATATATACTTTGTTTAACATCTCCAACCATAAAAATATTATTTCCATTAGAAACTGATGTTAAAATATATTCTTGAACTAAATTACTATCTTGATATTCATCAATTGCTATTTCTTGAAATTTTTCTTGATATTTTTTTGCAATCTCTGTTCTCTTATGCTTTCCATCATCATTTTCTTTTACTAATATTTCTAAAGCTAAATGTTCTATATCTGAAAAATCTAATGTATTTTTCTCTTTTTTCTTTTTGAAAAATCTTTCTTCAAATTCAAATACTAAATTTTTTAATTTACACAAAGTATTATACATTTCCGTAATATCTTGAATTGCTTCTTCGGAGCTTGATACAAAAAATTTATCTGTTTTTGCCTTTAACTTTTTCTTTACAGTATCTCTTACTTTTTTGGCGTCCTCCTTCAAAGCAGAATCCACTTTATTCCTCGGCCATACTATAAATTCTATAGAATTAGCTATTGTATAAGAATTATCCCAATTATCTATATTTTGCAACATCTTTTTCAATTCATATACATCATTTTCTATAGTCTTTTGATATAGTTCCAACTGTTTTTCCATAGATAGCTTTTTTGCTTCATTTTCCAATATTGCAATATCATCAATCAATTCCTCCTCTATTTCTTTTAACAAAATCTTTCCCCATACTGTTTCAGAAAAATCGATTTCTTTATCCTTTATGTTAAATTTCTCTACCTGTTCTGTAAGCCATCTTTTTGGATATGGATTTGATGATATATATGAAAAAATTTTTAAAATTAATTCTTTTAATGGAGTATCATCTCTATAACTAGTATATGTTTTTACTAACTGTTGAAAATCCTCATCTTGCTTCTCATATTTCTCCTCAAATAATTCTTCCAACACTTCTTGTTTTAATAACTCCATTTCCGCAGTATCTCCAATTTTAAAATTTGGAGATATTTCTATCTCAAAAAAATTATTTCTAATTACATCTAAACAAAATGAATCTATTGTACATATACTTGCTTTATTTAGCAAAACAATTTGTTTTTGTAATTCTTCTTGTTCTTCCTCAGAATTACATTCATCAATTTTTTTATATATTGCATTTAATATTCTTTCTCTCATTTCTGCAGCTGCTGCATTTGTAAATGTTACTACTAACATTTTATCTATATCTATTTTTTCATTTAATATCTTATTTATTATTCTTTCTACCAATACCGCTGTTTTTCCGCTTCCCGCAGCAGCTGCAACTAATATGTTACTATCCTTTTTATATATAGCTTGTTGTTGCTCTTTAGTCCATTCCATATTCTTGCTCCTTTTTTTAGTTTATTATATTATCTTTTTTGTTATTTTTCAACAATTACAAATAAAAAAGACAAACAAAACTCTAAAAAAAATTAGAGTTTCGCCTGTCTTTTTTTATGAAAAATTAATTAATCCAACTCATTTAATGCTTTTAGCATTAAATGAATTTGTAACTTTTCATACTCTTCCTCTTCTTTGGCAATTTTTTTAGCTGTATGCTTTGTTGCAAACATTTGCAATCCAAAAATTAAAAACATAACAGCGATTATTACCACAAACAGCATTACTAAACTGTAAACAACCGTTAAAAGTTCGAGCATTTCTTTCTCCTTTGTAATTAACTACTCGAGTTATAACATACAATATATATTATACCAAATAATACCGAAAAAGTCAAGTTATGTAAAGTTTGGCTTTTAATTGGCCAATTTTCATTAGCAAAACCCCCAGTGAACACACACTGGGGGTCGTGGTTATTATTTATTGGCATCGTCCTTTTTATAGGACGACGATACCTGTTTTCGAAGCTCACGGTAAAGGCGTCTGTCTGCCTCTGCCTCCGCTTCTCTAGCGGCTCTTCTAGCTGCCTTTTCTTCGAGAGCAGCTTCTTTCTGCTCTCGTTCCATATCAGCCAGCTTCTCGCAGCAGGTATAAAAACCTGCTCCGATTAAGCCACATAACGCACATCCTCCATAGATGAGGATGTTACCTACCAATCCTGCCAATGTTCCTAATACCATTTTTTCCTCCTGTCTTTTCTGACTTATAACCACTATAGATATAACTATACCTTTATTATACACCATTTTAGCCAAAAAATCAAGTTTTTGCCCTTTGCGTTCACATAACTTTCCAACATTATCGATACTAATATTTTATCTAATTGTATGCTCCAATAATATTTTTAACCCAATTAAAATCAAAATCACACCACCAAGTAACTCTGCTTTATTTTGAAATTTATCTCCAAATTTATTTCCAAGCTTCACTCCTAATAGTGATATCAAAAAAGTTATAATTCCAATAAATAACACCGATAAAACAACATTAACTTTGAAAAAAGCAAAAGTAACTCCAACAGCTAAAGCATCTATACTCGTCGCTATTGCTAAAAAAATCATAGTTTTAAAATCAACATTATCATTACGCTTCTCATTTTCATCATCAAATGATTCATATATCATATTTCCACCTATTATTGCTAATAAAATAAATGCAATCCAATGGTCAATTCTATCTACCAAACTCTGAAACGTCGTTCCTAAAAAATATCCTATTACTGGCATAAAAGCTTGAAAAAATCCAAAATACGTAGCTATTATAACTGCCTTTTTCCAATTTATTTTACTCATAGAAAGACCTTTACAAATAGACACTGCAAACGCATCCATAGCCAACCCTATTCCAATAAAACCTATTTCTAAAATCCCCACTATTGACTTCCTTTCTCCAAATAATAATTATTCATAAGATTATTTACTTATTCTTAATAATTTTGTTCTATTTGTGTTTCTTTAAAAATCAACTCACTTATTAATCCATCTACTTTATCAGCATCTATAACTTCAACATCACTAAAATCTACTTTACCTATATCCTGTGCATTAACTGTATATGGCTCATCTGTATCTTGTAAAACATTACTATATTTATACAACATTTTCAATTCTGTATAACTAATTCCCTTTTCTCGTTTCAACCTTTGATTACTAATAAATATACTGCTTCTTGGCACATCACTCAAATCTTGAGTTTTAAACTTATCTTTAGCATACTGAATTAATGCATAAATTAATTCTTCTGACCTCATCAAACTAGATGTATTATTTATTGCATAATCCAATAAATTCTCCCTTCGCAATAAATCTAATTGTCCCTTTGTTCGATTTACATTATATCCCATAATTGCTGGGAAATTCAATATCATTTTATATGCAGTTTGCTCATCTATTACATCATAAGATAATAAATTTCTGATTTTTTCATCTAAATTCTCATTACTTCTATTTATTAATGTTGGATATTTAAAAATCATACATCTTATATCTTCATCTGTAAAATATATTTTTCTATGTTCATAATCATTTTTGCCGCCAAAATACTCTTTTATCCTATCTATATCTTTCATTATACTATCAATAGAAGCTGCATATTCATTTGACTTTAATTTTTGTAATCTAATCTTCATTAGAACCTGTTTTTCTTGTTCTTCTTCAGACATAAGAATAAACATAGTATTTGACACCACATCATACTGTTGCATTTCTTCAACCTTTTTACTCTTTTCCTCTGACTTCTCACTCTTATCTGAATTTTTCTTTTTTCTTTCTTGATACTGTTTCATTTTCTCATCATCATTTAATTCTAAATAATATTGTTTTATTATTTTATCTATAATTGTATAATCACAATCTAATTCTTGACTAACTCCTTTTAAAGTAATATTTCCATCAAGTATCATTGGTAAATATTCATTTATAACCTTTCTCTTAAACTCTTCATCTTTTGATTTATATACTAAAGCTTTTCCATTTGTATTACATTTAAGAGTATTTTCATATTCTTGTAACTTATGTGGCTGATTTTGTAAAATAATACCCACTATTTTCTTTATTGTATCACTATGCTTAATTATCGCTTTTCCATCTTTTTCAGCTCTCTCATTCAATATAGCTAACATCTGTTTATTATTCAAATCTCCTTTAATCAAATCCTCTACATATCCACTCACTATATCTAAATGATATTTCGTTACCTTACCACCTTTATAAAGAGGTGTATCCATCTCTTCTTTTAAATCATTTTTTTCCATATATAAAACATCCTTCTTATTTCAAACTTTTCTTTATTTCCTTGGCTAAATCCTCATTAATTCCCTTTACACTAACTAATTCCTCAATATTAGCCTGTCTAATTTTCTCAACACTTCCAAACTTTTTCATCAAATTCTGTTTTTTAACTTTACCAATCCCATTAATATCATCAAGCTCTGATTTCATCATCGACTTTTCTCTCAACTTTCTATGATATGAAATTGCAGTATTATGCACTGTATCTTGGAATCTAGTAATCAGTAACATCAAATCCTCAGAAATTTTTATTTCATTTCTTTGCTCATCAATTAACGCCCTAGTTTGATGCTTGTCATTTTTTACCATTCCAAAGATTTTAATATCAACATTATATTTATCTATTGCCCTTCTTATCGCTCTAATTTGAGTTATTCCACCATCTGCAAATATAGCATCTGGAAGATTTCCAAAACCTGTACTGTTTTCATTTTCTATAGAACGTGCCAACCTTCTAGTAATAACTTCTTCCATACATCTTGGGTCATCTTGAGTCAACACAGTCTTTATCTTAAACCTTCTTGACAAATTCTTTTTTATAACTCCATCTTGCATAACACACATTGCTGCTACCATAAATTCCCCAGATATATTAGAAATATCATAAGTTTCAATCTTCCTTGGAAATTTCTCCATTTTTAATACATCTTTTAACTCTAACATTATACTATTCTTTTCTTTTTCCTTATTTTCTAATGTAACCTTTGCATTATTCTCTGCCATTTCCACAAATCTTAATTTTTTTCCCTTTTTTGTACTATGTATTTCCACTTTTTGTTCAGAAACTGTGGATAACCATTCTTCCAAAACAACCTCATCATCTAAAACTTCTCTCAACATAATCTTTTTTGGCATATTAGGATTATCTATATAATACTGTTTTATAAATCCTGATATAATCTCTCTATCTTCCATATCATTTAGCTCATTAAAAAAATAATGCTCTCTTCCTATCATCTTACTACCACGAACAAAAAATATCTCAATACAAACCTCCCTTTCGCTTCTTGCTAATCCTATAACATCTATATTATTATCAGATATATTTGATACTTTTTGTACACTTGATGCTCTTTCAATAGCCAACTTTCTATCTCTTATATATGCTGCTTTTTCGTACTCCTGTTTACTTGCCGCTTCTTTCATCTGATTATCTAAATCTTTTAAAATCTTATTTGTTTTACCCTCCAACAAATCTATTATTTCATCAATCTGTTTCATATATTCCTCTCTCGAAATATATCCCATACAAGGTGCAAAGCATCTTTTTATATGATAATTCAAACAAGCTCTATCAGTATATTTAAAATTCCTGCATTGACGAATCTTATATTTTTGCTTTATAAAATTCAACATCTCCTTCGCTGCCCCTGGATTTGCATAAGGTCCAAAATATTTAGAACCATCATTTACAATTTTTCTTGTAATCACAACATTTGGATACTCTGATTTTATATCTATTTTTATATATGGATAAGTCTTATCATCTTTTAATAACACATTAAATTTAGGTCTATTCTTTTTTATTAAATTACATTCTAAAATTAATGCTTCTGCTTCATTATCAACAACTATATATTCAAAATGGTCTATCAAAGATACCATTTTTAAAATCCTACTTGTTTTATCTGTTTTTCTAAAATAAGAACTTACCCTATTTTTCAAATTAATTGCCTTGCCCACATATATTATATTATCATTCTTGTCTTTCATTAAATATACCCCTGGCTTTTTAGGCAACTTCTTTAACTCCTCTTCTATGTTAAACATATTTCAATTCTCCATTTAAAAAATATACTATTTATTTTACATTATTTTGTGCAAAAAGTCAAAAAAGAATAAATCTCATAACTGAAATCTATTCTTTTTTACTATTTTAAAACAACCTTTTCATCTTCAACTGACAAATCAACATTTTTATTTCTTTTCATTTTTCCTTCCAATATTGCCTCTGCCAAAGTATCTTCAACTAAATTTTGTATAGTCCTACGAAGTGGTCTTGCTCCAAAAGATTTATTCGTTCCCTGTTTAGCAATAAGTTCTTTTATTTCTGGATTAAACTGTACCACAAAATTTTTTTCTTTTAATCTTTCCTGAACCTGTTTAAGCATAATATCAATAATTTGCATAATTTCATTATCACTTAATTTGTGAAATACAATAATTTCATCAATACGATTTAAAAATTCCGGCCTAAACTCCCTTTTTAACTCTGCCATAACATCTTTCTTAGTATTTTCATACTCTTTTTTATCATCCTTCTCTACTTCAGCATTTGAAAATCCTAAGTTCTTTTTCTCAGTAATTAATCTCGCTCCAATATTTGAAGTCATTATAATTACAGTATTTTTAAAATCAACTACTCGACCATTTGAATCTGTAAGCCTTCCATCATCTAACACCTGTAGCAAAATATTCATTACATCCGGATGTGCTTTCTCAATTTCATCAAATAACACTACTGCATAAGGTTTATTTCTAATCTTTTCTGTCAATTGTCCTCCTTCTTCAAAACCTACATATCCAGGAGGAGAACCAATCAATTTAGATACCGAATGTGACTCCATATATTCAGACATATCAATTCTTATTAAATCCTTTTCTCCACCAAAAAGGCTCTGAGCCAAAGCTTTAGACAATTCTGTCTTTCCAACTCCTGTAGGTCCTAAAAAAAGGAATGAACCTATCGGTCTATTAGGGTCTTTAAGTCCTACCCTGCCTCTTCTTATAGCTTTAGCAACTGCTTCAATAGCTTGTTCTTGCCCAACAACCCTTTGATGCAATACACTTTCTAAATTTCTTAATTTTTCATTCTCATCTTCGCCTATTTTTTCTGCTGGTATCCCAGTCCACCTAGAAATTACCTCTGCAATATTTTCTTCTGTAATATTAATAACTGTTTTCGTATTTTTATTTTTCCATTTTTCTTCTTCTTTCTCACATTTTTGTTTTAATTCAATTTCTCTATCCCTTAACTCAGCTGCCTTCTCAAACTTTTGACCTCTTATCGCTTCTTCCTTATCTTTTGCAATTTTTTCAATTTCATCTTGCAAACCTTTTAAAACCTCAGGTTCTACATACGCTCTTAATCTAGCCTTAGACGCCGCCTCATCTATTAAGTCTATAGCTTTATCTGGCAAAAATCTATCATTTACATACCTAACAGATAGCTTTATAGCTGTCTCTATTGCCTCATCTGTTATCTTAACATTATGATGAGCTTCATATTTATCTCTCAACCCATTTAAAATTAAAATAGTATCATCTTCACTTGGCTCTGGTATCATAACAGAACTAAATCTTCTCTCTAAAGCTACATCTTTCTCTATATACTTTCTATATTCCGAAATAGTTGTTGCTCCAATTAACTGAATTTCACCTCTTGCCAAAGCTGGCTTTAAAATATTTGCCGCATCTATCGCACCTTCGGCCGAACCTGCTCCTACAATAGTGTGAATTTCATCAATGAACAATATAATATTATTAGACATCTTTACTTCTGACAAGGCTTTCTTTATTCTTTCCTCAAAATCGCCTCTATATTTTGCACCTGCAACCATTCCAGAAATATCTAAACTTATAACCCTTTTATTTTTTAATAACTCTGGAACATCTCCTGAATTTATTTGTTGTGCCAACCCTTCAACTATTGCAGTCTTACCAACACCTGTCTCACCTATTAAACAAGGATTATTTTTTGTTCTTCTTGATAATATTTGTATTAACCTTTGAATTTCTTCTTTTCTACCAACAACTGGGTCTAATTTTCCAATAGCTGCCTTTTGAGTCAAATCCTCTCCATATTGATTCAAAATTGGCGTATTATTATCCTTTAATTTATTTTTCTTATTGCCATTATTTGTTGTTCCCATTGAATTATCTACTTCATTTACAATATTAACTATCTCATTATATATCTTAGATAAATCAACATTCAAACTCAACAAAATTCTTACAGCAATACTATCTCCCTCTCTTACAATTCCAACTAATAGATGTTCTGTACCTATGTAATCATACCCAACCTTTTTAGCCTCAATAAAGCTATTCTCTAGGACTCTTTTAGTTCTAGGAGTAAAACCTAAAGTTTCAGTCTCTTTATCTCCATTGCCAACTAAAACTAAAATCTCTTCTTTTATCTTCTCTGCATTAACTCCCTGACTTTCTAAAACTTTACATCCAACTCCATTTCCCTCTTTTGCCAAACCATATAATATATGTTCAGTTCCTATATAATTATGATTTAATTCTTTAGCTATCTCATTAGCTATTTCTATAGCCTTCTTTGCCCTACTTGTAAACTTATATATCATTACACCACGCTCCTACCTCTTTATTTTGATATTATACTACTTTTATTCTAAAACTCCACTTATTTATTTTTATCTTTTGTAATATTTTCCAATTTATTTACTATTTCTTTTTGCTTTGATAATGGTACCCAAGCAAAATATGATGAAATAAATTCTCCATATTCTGTTGCGTCCTCTCCCTCTTCATAAGTTATCTTTTCTCTTATATTCTTATCATCATTACTCATACTTACCTCCAATACATATATCTTCTTAGTCCACATTTAAAAAGATGTACTATAATTATGTACATCTTCTTTTATTTTATTCATAAATATTTTTATATTTCATATTATTTTATATTCCTGTTTTTGGTAACAATTTATATGCAAAAGTTTTCCACCTTGATTCATCTGCGACTTTATAATTGTTATATTCTCCACTAACCTTAGCAATATTTACAAAAGTAGATTCACTTTTTACCTCTGGCTTAATTATAGCAAACAAATGAGGATTTTCATTTGAACAAAAGCCTACTTCAACTTTATCAAATTCCAATTTTATTTCAGTAACATATTCATTATATGCTAACTCTACTCCAAAATCAATTTCGTAATTTTCCTTAGAACTTAAATCCTCCATTAATAAAATATATTCATCATTACTTAAATTTGTTTTATAATATAAATTATATTTCAAATCTTGATTATATGTTCCCGTCTGAAATTTTGTTACCGTAATATATTTCGTAGGAATTACATCTACCCACCTAAACTTATCAAGTGATGTATTTCCTCTATTTTGCACACTTATATCATATTCAATTTGACTTCCAATTTCAGCTTTATCTACACCAACTTTCTCAATATAAATTTCTGGATTCTTAGCCTCATTTTCTATTTTTAATTGTGCTATATCTCCATCTTTCTTTATCTCTGCGGTATATATCTTATTATCCAAATAATACCATTCATTTGTTAATATCTCTTTTACTTTATATTTTCCTTTTTCCAATTTTGATGTTAAAGCAATTCCATTTTCGTCAGTTACGATTTCTTCAATAAAATTATTATTTTCATCATATACTTCAAATACCACTCCTTCAAGTGGTGTCCCTGCTTTTTCCTTTGTAATATTACTGTCATTTTTACTTTTTTTTATAATTTTAATTTGTCCTCTTATCTTTTTATTTTCTATTTTTATTTCTGATATTTGATTTTCTTCTAATTTTATTTCTCTTACTTTATCATCTAATACATATTTTTCGTTCGTCTCTATTTCCTGCAAATATATTTTGTCATAATCTCTTATTACATATTTTGAAGTATATGCTTCTCCATTTTTATCCGTAATTATTGTTTCTAATATATTTCCTTCTTCATCTAATACATTAAACTTTACACCCTGTATTTTTACTTCATTATTGTCTTCATCTACCTTTATAACTTTAATTTGCCCTTTTTTTAATTCATTTTGTATGGTAGCCTCTGTTGTTTCGTCCCATTTAACTTCTATTTCCGTATCTTCTGCCAAATTATACCACTTATTTGTACTTTTCTCTTGTATTTTATACTTACCTACTCTTAAATTCTCAATATATATTTCTCCATTTTCATTAGTAGTATAAGTCCCTATCACTTTTCCCTCTGTTTCACTATATAAGTCAAACTTAACACTACCTAATACAACTTTTTTGTTATCCTTATCCACCTTATATATTTTTAAATTTCCGCTTCTTATATTCATTTTCTTTATTTACCGTTACTGTCTTATTATATTCAACATTTATCTCCTGTTTTTCATTCGATAAAATATAATTACTTTGTGTTTTAGTTTCTACTAAGGTATATTTCCCCTGTAATAAATTTTCAAACTTTGCCACACCATCTGAATTTGTTTTAACTTTTGATACCTCCTTGCCTTTTTCATCTAAAAGCTGAAACTCCACTCCCTCTATAGGCTTTTTATTATCTTTATCAATTTTATTTACTATAACTTTACCAGTTGCCACATTTTCTTTTAATGTTACTTTACTTGTAGCTATCGCATTTTTTCCTGCCACTATTGCATAATCTTGCATTCCCTTCTCTGTAGATTTTCCATTATATACTAGATATGATTCACAATCAGCATTAACACTTACACTAATATTTATATCTTTATCCAATGATTTTTTTGGAACCTTAACAACAAAATCCTCTCCTTTAGAGAAACTATTTGTTTTCTCTCCATCCATATTTGCTATATATGCTCCACTTGGCATTCCCGTAGTCTTTTGTATTTTATATTCATTAAATTTAACTGACGATTTCACTTTATACTCTTGTATATAAAATTCTCCATCTTCTTTAAAATCTCCTACTTTTGATATAGACAATGGATTTGTATCCTGTGTCTCTGTTCCATTTTTTCCTATATCTACTAAATTTTGCAATTCCTTTAACATTTTTTTAGCAACCTTATCGTCATCTTCTGCTTTAAAATATTCCAATTTAGTTTGTCCTAACACACAATATATAGCAAATTTTGTTATTACATAAGCATCATAATCGTCCTCTAATCCAAAATCTTTTGCTTTCTTATATGGATATCCATTTTTTATGATTCTCCATATCGCATCATTATCTAATACTTCATCTATTGTTACATAATATGATTTTTCCTCATTTCCAGGCAAAGCCCTATCCAAACAATACGCTGGATATGTAGTTCCATCTTCTCCCTCATAACCTGCTAATATCGTCCTATAATATCCGTATCTATCTTCTGATTTTATATAATATTTTAAATGATAATCTGCTGTACCTATTGTTTTTACATAAGCCTTATTCAAAGTTAACTCTACAGTAGCATATATTGTATTTGCACATACATTTAACAACATTACAACAACTAATATTATCATTAATAATTTTGATAATATTTGCAATATTTTTTCCTCCCTATATTATTTATTTTTATTTTTTGGAATTTTAAGAATAAGATAAAAAATTATTGATGTCACGCATTTGCGGACAAATTATCTGTCAATTCCTAAGCTGCCTTGTATTTTATTATAGCATAGTTTTCTTTATTGTCAAGAAAAATCGTTCGACAAAATTCGACTTATATTTATTAAAAAAAATATTTAATAAATATTTTTTTATTTTAAATAAATTTTATAATTATTATAAATATAAATTTGTAATAAAATAAATATAAAAAAGAAATAAAATTATTAAAAAATAACTTTATTTCTTTTTATTACAAATTTATTACAAAGTATATATTGTTCCTAAACTTATACATAAAATTATTAAAATTATACCCAATATAATTGTCCATCTTTTTTGTCTACCCTCTTTTGTATTTCCTTTGTTTTTTTCAAAGAAATTGTTTGATGATGAACCTGTAATTGTAGCTGACAATCCTTCATCTTGTTTAGATTGCAACATTGCTAATATTATTATTGCTAAACATACAATAAAATAAATTACCATTAATACCGTTTTTAATACTTGCATTGATTATTCCTCCTCCTTAGGGGATTTTAGTCTTCTTTTTTTTCTATTATTTGCTTTCCATCATAGTATCCACAATTTGAACATAAAGTATGTGGTGCTACTAATTCTCCACAATTTGAGCATTTAGCAAATTTTGGTGTTTCTAACTTCCACGTTGCTCTTTTACTTCTACTTCTTGCTTTTGACCATCTTCTTTTTGGTTGTGCCATTTAAATTCCCTCCTCCTGTAATAGATATATATATTATACCTTTATTTTCTCTTTACTTTATTTCATACTATACGATTATACACGTTTTTTTTGTTTTTGTCAACTATATTACACTTTAAATTTAATTTTTATGAAAGAAATGTGATAATGTCTTAAGTAATGAAATGAGAAAATGTCCCAACAAAAAACTAATTGTTCTCTTA
>CANQRS010000003.1 GCA_947626295.1 uncultured Clostridia bacterium | reverse complement strand
TGGAGGCGACTATCGGAGTCGAACCGATCATCAGAGTTTTGCAGACTCGTGCCTTACCGCTTGGCTAAGTCGCCATAATAATTAATATATATATATGCAAAAATTATAAAAATAGTACATATAAATAAAAATGGAGCAGGTAGCGGGAATCGGACCCGCGAATCAACCTTGGCAAGGTTGCATTTTACCACTAAATTATACCTGCAAAAAAATAAATAGTTCTAAATAGGCATTTTTTTGAAGTAAAAGAACTATTAAATTAACTTAACACTTATTACTATACCAAAACTTAAAGCATTTGTCAATAAAAATCGCAAAAAACTCAGAGTGATTTCATAAAATATTAAAAAAGAGTGATTATTTATGGATTATGAACTGATGACGAATTGAAATAATTAAAATATGTGAACTAAACCTAAGTGTTGGTTGTATACCTTATTTGACTTTTACATTGAAATTTGTTATTATTTCAGAAAAAATAACAAACAAATTATAGAAGATATAATTAGATAAGGAGAAAAAATGGAATTTATTGATGTATATAATGAAAATCACGAATATTTAGGTATATGTGAAAAAGGACTAGTGCATAAGCTAGGTTTATGGCATAAAGTTTTTAATGGAATTATAGTTAATAAAGAAAATAAAAGTGTTATATTTCAAATAAAAAATGCAAAACATAATCAAGTACATAATATGGACAAAATAGATATTTCAGTAGGAGGGCACTATCAAGCTGGTGAGAATCCAGAAGATGGAATAAGAGAAATAAAGGAAGAAAGTGGAATTGAAATAGAATGGAAAGATTTAATATATTTAGGAGAAAGACAAGTTTCTATAGTTGTTAAAGAAGATTATATAGTTAGAGAATTTCAAAAAATATTTATTATTCCATATAATGGTTCTGTAACTGATATGAAATGTAAAAATGATGAAGTTATTGGTTTTATAGAATTTAAAATTAGTGACTGCATAGATTTATTTCTGAAAGATAAAGAAAGCATTGTAGGTATTGATAATAAAGGAATTTGTATGGAGGTAACTTTGAAAAATTTTGTAGAAACTTATTTGAAGGGCGATGAATTATATTTAAGATTAGTAATAGCATCAAAAAGATTTATAGAAGGGGAAAGAAAAGAATTATTAAAATGGTAAATTTTAACTTAGATGCCCTTGACGTAATAGGCAAAACTATTGACAATTAAGGCGAAAGAGGATAAAATAGTAATATTAGTTAGGAGTTGTGGAAAATGGTAAGTATAAAATCTAAAAGAGAAATAGAACTTATGGAAGATGTATGTAAAGTTGTGGCTAAATTGTATGAGCAGTTGGAAAAAGAAATAAAGCCAGGAATGACAACATTAGAGTTAGATGCAAAAGCAGAAAAAATAATGAGAAGTTTAGGAGCAATACCTGCACAAATTGGGTATAATCCAGGAATAAAAGGTGTACCAGAGTATAAGTATGCAACTTGCATATCTGTAAATGATGAGGTAATACACGGGATACCAAGTAAAAATAAAATAATAAGAGAAGGGGATATTGTAAGTGTAGATACTGTTGCATTAAAAAATGGATTTAATGGAGATGCGGCAAGAACATTTATAGTTGGTAAAGCATCAAAAGATGCAGAAAGATTGGTTGATATAACTAAAAGAGCATTTTTTGAGGGGATAAAATTTGCAAAGCCCGGGTATAGAATTGGTGATATATCACATTGTATTGGAGCATTTGTAGAGCAAAATGGATATTCTGTTGTAAGAGAATTTGAGGGACACGGAATAGGAAGGCAAATGCACGAAGAACCTGAGATACCTAATTATGGTAAAGCAGGTAGAGGATTGAGATTAGAGCCAGGAATGACTCTAGCGATAGAGCCAATGGTTATACAGGGGAAAAATAATATATTGGAGTTAGAAGATGGGTGGACAATAGTAACTGAAGATGGAAGTTTGGCAGCACATTATGAAAATACAATTTTAATTACAGAAAATGAGCCAAAAATATTGACAATATGAAATTTTTGAGATATAATATAGAAGCTATTATAAAATTAGGGTAAATATGTAATAAAATTAAGTTACATAAAGCTTAATTTTATTTTAATTAGTTAAAAAGCTCTTTAAGGAGGAGATAAAATGGCAAAAGAAGATATTATTGAAGTTGAAGGTATAGTGGTAGAATCATTACCTAATACAAACTTCAAAGTTGAACTTGAAAATGGGCATCAAATATTAGCTCACATTTCAGGTAAATTAAGAATGAATTACATAAAAATTCTACCAGGTGATAAAGTTAAAGTAGAAATGTCACCTTATGATTTAAATAGAGGTAGAATCACTTGGAGAGCAAAATAAATAAACTCAGTTATATAATTTTGAGGAGGTGCAAAAATGAAAGTAAGACCATCAGTAAAAAAAATATGTGACAAATGCAAAGTTATAAAAAGAAAAGGCGTAATAAGAGTTATATGTGAAAACCCTAAACATAAACAAAGACAAGGATAATTATATGATAAATATAAATTAAAATAATTTTATCATATAATTATTTTAAGTATTTTAGCAAAACCTATTAATTAGGTTAAAAAATAGTTTATAGCATAAATAGGTAGCGGCTGAAACTTTTTAAAGTTTTATATCAATTTATGTTTATATATAAATATGTATCAAAATCTTAAAGTTCTAATAGTAATATTAGATGCATTTCACCTTTAAGTATTGAGGATGCAAAAAGAATATATTTTTTGGAGGTGTAAAAAGAATGGCTCGTATATCAGGAGTAGATTTGCCAAAGGAGAAAAGAGTAGAAGTTGGACTAACATACATATATGGTATTGGATTATCAAGTTCTCAAAAAATACTTGCAGAAGCAGGAATAAGTCCAGATGTTAGAGTAAAAGATTTAACAGATGACGATGTAGCTAAAATTAGAAAAGTAATTGACGAAAACTATGTTGTTGAAGGAGATTTAAGAAGAGAAATAGCATTAAACATAAAAAGATTAACAGAAATAGGATGCTATAGAGGTCTTAGGCATAGAAGAGGACTACCTGTAAGAGGACAAAGAACAAAAACTAATGCTAGAACAAGAAAAGGTCCACGTAAAGTAGTAAGCAAATCAAAGAAATTAAAACAATAATGTGAATAAAACGATATCTTTTATAGAGGAGGTAAGTGAAAAAAATGGCAAAAAGTGTAACAAGAAAGACAGTTGCAAGAAGAAATAGAAAAAACATTGAAAGAGGAGCTGCACATATACATTCTAGCTTTAATAATACTATTGTATCAATAACAGATACAGCTGGTAATGTAATATCGTGGGGAAGTGCTGGTGGACTTGGATTTAAAGGTTCAAGAAAAAGCACACCTTTTGCAGCAGGAGAAGTTGCAGAAACAGCAGCAAAAAGAGCAATGGAGCACGGACTAAAAACAGTTGAGGTATTTGTAAAAGGACCTGGGTCAGGAAGAGAAGCAGCAATAAGAGCACTTCAAACGGCAGGTTTAGAAATAAGCGCAATAAAAGATGTGACACCAATACCACACAACGGTTGTAGACCACCAAAAAAGCGTAGAGTTTAATAATAAGGAAGGTGAAATAAAAAATGTCAAGATATAAAGATGCACAATGTCGTGTTTGTCGTAGAGAAGGATGCAAACTATTCTTAAAAGGTGAAAGATGTTATTCAGATAAGTGTAGTGTGTCTAGAAGAAATTATGCACCAGGAGAACATGGACAAAGAAAGGCTAAACTTTCTGAATATGGAACACAATTAAGAGAAAAACAAAAAACAAAATCATATTATGGAGTTGGAGAAAAACAATTTAGAAAATATTTTGAAATGGCTTCAAATAAGAAAGGTGTAACAGGTGAAAATTTATTACAAATTTTAGAGAGTAGATTAGATAATGTAGTATATAGATTAGGATTTGGAGCATCAAGGGCAGAAGCTAGACAATTAGTAAATCATTCACAAATTGATGTAAATGGTAAAAAGGTTAATATTGCTTCATATTTAGTTAAGCCAGGAGATGTAATCTCAGTTAGAGAAATAAAGAAGGATAACTCTACAATAAAAGCTAATTTAGAAGCAAATTCAGCAAGACCAATTCCAGTATGGTTAGAAAAAAATGCAGAAAATATGAGTGGAAAAGTATTAAGATTAGCATCAAGAGAAGATATAGACATTGCATTAGAAGAGCATTTAATAGTAGAGCTATATTCTAAATAATTAGGAGGTAAGTAATGATAGAATTTGAAAGGCCAAATATTGAATGTACAAAAATTGATGATAAAAATAATTACGCAAGATTCGTATGTGAACCACTAGAAAGAGGCTATGGTGTTACAGTAGGAAATTCTTTAAGAAGAATTTTACTTTCATCATTACCAGGATGTGCAATAACAAGCGTAAAAATAGATGGCGTATTGCACGAATTTTCTAGTATCCCAAATGTAGTAGAAGATGTACCAGAAATTATAGTAAACTTAAAAAATGTAAGACTTAAGTTTAGTGAAAATGAAGAAAAAATTTTACATTTAGACTTTAAAGGAGAAGGAGAAGTTACAGCAGGGGATATTCAAACAGATGGAACTGTTGAAATATTAAATCCAGACTTACATATAGCTACAGTGTCAGAAGGTGGACATTTAGTAATGGAATTAACAGCAGATAGAGGAAGAGGTTATTTATCATCAGATAAAAATAAAAAGCCTGATCAAGATATATCTGTACTTCCAATAGATTCTATTTATACACCTGTAAAAAAAGTAAATTACCAAGTTGAAGCAACAAGAGTTGGTCAAATGGTAGATTTAGATAGACTTGTAATAGAAATATGGACAGATGGAAGTTTAAAACCTTATGAAGCATTAAGTCTATCAGCAAAAATAATGACAGGTCATTTGGAATTGTTTATTGATTTATCAGAAGCGACTAGAAATACAAAAGTTATGATTGAAAAAGAAGAGAATAAAAAAGAAAGAATATTAGAGAAATCTATAGAAGAAATGGAATTATCTGTAAGGTCATTTAATTGCCTAAAAAGAGCGGGAATTGCTACAGTCGAGGATTTAACAAATAAGACAGAGTCAGAAATGATGAAGGTTAGAAATTTAGGTAAAAAATCACTTGATGAAGTAACAGCAAAATTACGTAATTTAGGATTAGACTTTGCACCAGAAGAAGATTAGAAAGAGGAGGGTGAACTAAATTGGCTAATAGAAAATTAGGAAGAACTACTGATATAAGAAAATCAATGTTAAAATCTTTAACAACAGATTTATTTTTATATGGAAAAATTACAACAACAGAAGCAAGAGCTAAAGAGGTAAAATCTATAGCAGATAGTATAATTTCACTTGCTGTAAAAGAAAAAGATAATTTTGAAATGGTAGAAGTAAAAGTAGTTAAAGCAAAACTTGATTCAAAAGGAAATAAGCTAACAGAAATGGCAAAGAGTAAAAATGGTAAAGAATATTTAAAGGTAGTTAAAGAAGAAACTACTGAAAGTAGACAAAAAGATATGCCATCAAGGTTAAATGCTAGAAGATTAATAATGAAAAAAATAAATAAAGTTTCTGATGGTAAAGGAAATACTATAGATTTACCTTCAAAACTATTTAATGAAATTGCTCCAAAATATGAGTCAAGAGTTGGAGGATATACTAGAATTGTTAAGGCTGGACCACGTAAGGGTGATGGAGCTGAAACAGCAGTATTAATGTTAGTTTAATATATTAAACGGTATAGTTAAAGCTATACTGTTTTTTTTAGGCTGAAAACATATTTTATTGGAATTACATATTATATACAAAGGAAGGTCAGGAAAATGGTATATTATATTATCAATACTGTGTTGTGGACTTTAGCTTTGTTTGGCGTAATTGAATTAATAAAAGAGATTGTTAATTCCAAAACCAAGAGAAAAAATAATTATATAGTTATTTTAGTTAAAGATGAGGAAAATTGTATTGAATGGATTATTAGAAAGATTATAATAAAAATAAAGAGTGATAAGATACAAGATGTAAAAAAAATAATTGTAGTGGATTTAGGCTCTGAAGATACAACAAAGGAAATAGTGGAAAAATTAGCATTAGATTATAATATAATAAAAATAGTTGATATAACTAAAAGTTAGATGTATAAAGCATAAAAATATAGTTGCTTTTTCTAATTAGTTGAATTAAAATTATTCGAATCTATCAATTGCTTCTACGTCAGTAAAGAAAGAAGAATCAAAGAAATCTTTTAATTGCATATCGAGTCCTTCGCAAATATGAATTATTGTACTAATAGTAGGCTCTTTGACTTTACCTCTTTGGCAATCACTGATTACAGATGATGATATTCCAGCCAAGAGAGAAAGCTTATAAGCTGTTAAATGATTTTGTTCTAATAATTCACTTATTCTAAGTTTTATTGCTTCTGATATTATCATAAAAACACATCCTTTTAGCATACGTTTGTACTGTATAATTATTTGCAATAATATCAGAATAATACTTGAGAATAATTGGAAGGTTCCGAATGTGTTTTAATTTTGTAGTGTTATTTTCGTAAAAAAAAGAAGAGGAGTTATCTCCTCTTCTAAAACAAGAAAAGTGCTATGGCAAAAAGTTAATCAGGATAAAAAATGTTTACTTTTCTTGTTTTTAACGTAGTGTTGTCGCTAGGGGGTATTAAGAATGGAATAAAGTAAAACACTACATTTTATAAATTGAGGAAGAACTCCTCTGAATTGTGAAAAATGTTTAATAGGGGATTTTAGAAATTTTCTATTTTAACATTTTTCTTTAAAGTAGAATTATTAAAAAGTGATAATTGTACTCCTTTCCATTCTACTTTGTACATTAAATATAACGAATATAATCATTATAATTCTAGTTATGTAAAATGTCAATAGAAAATGAGAAAAAAACTGGAAAAAAATTATAAAATGTGATATAATGTAAAACATAAAAATAAAAGGAGAAAAAAGATGTCAGCAATAGAATATGAATTGTTACATATAGATAAAAATTCAGGTGCAAGAACGGGAGTAATTCATACACCAAGTGGAGATATAAGAACACCGGTATTTATGCCAGTAGGAACTCAAGCAACAGTAAAATCTGTAACACCAGAGGAGTTAAAAGAAGAGATAAATGCGCAAATAATATTATCAAATACATATCATTTATATTTAAGACCAGGTTATGAATTAGTAAAAGAAGCAGGTGGGCTTCATAAGTTTATGAATTGGGATAGACCGATACTAACAGATAGTGGTGGATTTCAAGTATTTAGTTTAAGCGGATTAAGAAAAATAACTGAAGAAGGAGTAAAATTCACATCACATTTAGATGGAAGTAAACATTTATTTACTCCAGAAAAAGTAATGGAAATAGAGGAAGCTTTGGGGGCAGATATTATAATGGCATTTGATGAATGTTGTGCATACCCATCTGACTATGAATATACAAAAAAGTCAATGGAAAGAACGACTAGATGGGCAAAGAGATGTAAGGAAGCACATACAACAGAAAATCAAGGGTTATTTGGAATAATACAAGGAGGATTTTATAAAGATTTAAGAGAAAAATCTGCAAAAGATTTAATTGATTTAGATTTTCCAGGTTATGCTATTGGAGGAATAAGTGTAGGGGAGCCTAAAGAGGAATTTTTAGATATTTTAAGATATACGGCACCTCTTATGCCAGAAAATAAACCAAGATATTTGATGGGAGTAGGAACTCCAGATTATTTAATTGAGGCAGCACTTGCTGGAATTGATATGTGTGATTGTGTTTTACCAACAAGATTGGCAAGACACGGAACAGCTCTTACGTCTAAAGGAAAAGTGGTAGTTAGGAATGCAACTTATGAAAGAGATTGGACTAAATTAGATGAGGAATGTGATTGCTATACTTGTAAAAATTATACGAAAGCATATATTAGGCATTTGGTGAAAACTAATGAAATATTAGGCATTAGGCTATTGTCTATACATAATTTGAGATTCTTGACTAAATTAATGGAAAGAGTTATAATAGAAATTGAAAATGATAATTTACTAGGATTTAGAGAAGAATTTTATAGTAAATATGGTTATACTATCATATAGGAGGGGCTTTATGGGTTTATATGATGAAGAGGAATTAAGAAAACAAAGAGATAAAGATGTTAAGATAAAGAAGGTAATTATTGCATCAATAGTTATAACAGTTATATTAATAGTAGTAATAATGGGAGTAATTTTTTATTTATTAGCTAATCCAAATAAGGTGAGTATAAGTGTAAATGGTCAACAAAATAAAAAGTTAGAGAATTTAATTGAGGTTGAGGAACAGGAAAATGGTGATATTACGATAAGTGCACCAATAAAGGATATTGCGCCAATATTTAATTATCAAGCTTTTAATGGGGAATATACATTAGTTTCGGAAAGTACAGATAGTTGCTATGTAGAAAGTGAAGTAGAGGTAGCGATATTTAATGTTGATTCAGATATTATATATAAATTAGATAAAAGTAATTCAGATTCGGACTATGAATATTGCAAAATCGAGAATAAGATATTTAAAAAAGACGATAAATTGTATGTTTCAAATGAAGGATTGGAAGAAGCTTTTAATATTGTTATGAGTTATAATAAGGATAGAAAGCTTTTAAATATATATACATTAGATAATCTTGTTACTAAAGCTACAACAGTAGCACAAAAGAAAGGATATCAACAAGTTGACCCTAATTTAATAAATCAAAAAGCAATTTTTGAAAGTATGATTGTTGTAACAAACACAAATGGATTGTTTGGGGTAATAGATTATTCAACAGGAGAAGAAATATTAGGAACACAATATGATAATATAACATATATACCACACAAATCGGCATTTTTAATAACTAAAAATGATAAAGTTGGAATAATTGCAAGTGATGGTACTACGAAATTGGCTCCAATATATGATAACTTAACATTGATAGATTATGAAAATGAGTTATATATGGCAGAAAGTAATGGAAGATATGGAATAGTAAATATAAATGGTTCAACAGTAATATATTTAGATTATGATGGAATTGGAATTAATGTAGATAGATTTAATCAAAGTGGTATAAAAAATGGATATGTTTTATTAAATAAATTAATACCAGTACAAAGAAATGGAAAATGGGGATTTTTTGATATTCGAGGAAAACAAGTAACACAATTAATATATGATAATATAGGATGTGAGAATTTAACATCTGGAAGTTTAAATTATCCGTTATTACTTATACCAGAAGCTAATATTATAGCAGTAAATAGAGATGGGAAATATACATTTATAAACTTAAATGGAGAAGAGGTTGTTGATTGCATATTCAAAGAAGTATATATAGAAGATGCAGGGGGAGAACAACAATATTATATGGTATGGCAAAATCCTACTACAGGTCAAGACCAAAGATATGTGGTAACCGAACATTTAAGACAATAATAAAGAAGAGTAGATTTTTATTATATAATCTACTCTTTTTTGGAATATTTTCAAAAAGATGGCATATATATAATAAGGGAGGATTGAATAAATATGGAGATATCAAAAGAAAATATTTTTAAGGTTGGTTATACACCATTATTGGAAAATAAGAAGGTTCAAAAAGAAAAGTGGACAAGTAGAATGAAAAGATTTATGTTTGCAAATAAAATATTAGGAATAACATTTTTAATTTTTTTAACTTTTATAATAGCGAATTTTGTTTTGATTTATAATTTTATGAGAGTACTTGAAAATATGTAAAAAACATATTATAATAGTGTAGAATATTTATATAAAAGGGAGAAGCAATGAATATAGCAAGAGAATGGGAAGATTATAAAATAATAGATATGGCAGATGGTCAAAAATTGGAAAAATGGGGAAAGATAATATTGTCAAGACCAGACCCACAAATAGTATGGAAAAATAAAAGTTTCCCTGAAGAGTGGAAAAAAGCAGATGCAACGTATTATAGAAGTAAATCTGGTGGAGGAAGTTGGGAATATAAAAATAAATTACCTCAGTTATGGCAAATAAAATATAAAGATTTGACCTTTAATATAAAGCCAATGGGCTTTAAACATACAGGATTATTTCCAGAACAGGCTGTAAATTGGGATTGGATGAGAAGTAAAATAGAACAATCTAAAAAAGAGGTAAAAGTATTAAATCTGTTTGCATATACTGGAGGGGCTACAGTAGCGTGTTTAGCGAGTGGAGCATCAGTGTGCCATATAGATAGCTCAAAGGGAATGGTAATGTATGCAAAGGAAAATGTACAGAGTTCAGGGTTAGCAGATAGGAAAGTAAGGTATATAGTAGATGATGTAGTGAAGTTTGTAAAAAGGGAAATTCGTAGAGGAAATAAGTATGATGGAATTGTAATGGACCCACCATCTTATGGAAGAGGTGCTAATGGAGAGGTGTGGCAATTTGAAGATAATATATATGAATTAGTTGAATTGTGCAAACAAGTATTGTCAGATACACCAATATTTTTCTTGATAAATTCATATACTACAGGAATATCTAGTACTATTTTAGAAAATATATTGAATTTAACAGTAGCATCAAAATATAAAGGTAAAGTATCATCAGGAGAAATAGGATTACCAATGGAAAATTCAAAATTGATTTTGCCATCTGGTATTTATGGAAGATGGGAAGGGATATTATAAGATGAAGGTAATATATGAAGACAATCAGATAATAGTAATAGAAAAAGAACCTAATGTTCCATCACAACAAGATAAAACTGGTGATATAGATGTGTTGACGCAAGTAAAACAATATGTAAAGGAAAAATACAATAAAAAAGGAGATGCGTATATTGGATTAGTTCACAGGTTAGATAGACCTGTAGGAGGTGTAATGGTATTTGCAAGAACCTCAAAGTCTGCTGCAAGACTTAGTGAACAGGTAAGAAATAAAACTTTGCAAAAAACATATATAGCAACAGTAGATGGGAAATTACCGTCAAATATTGGAGTGTTAGAAGATTATTTATATAAAGATGAGAGAAATAATTTTAGTAAAGTAGTAGATAAAAATAAGAAAAATGCTAAGTTAGCTAAATTAGAATATGAGTTACTTGATTATGATGCTAAAAGAGATTTGAGTGTCGTAAAAATAAAGTTATATACTGGTAGACATCATCAAATTAGAGTTCAGTTTGCACATTTTGGGTATAGTTTATATGGAGACCAAAAATATGGAGTTAGAGGTAGAGGAAAACAAATTAGATTATGGGCTTATGAGCTTACTTTTGAGCATCCAGTAACAAAAGAAGTGATGACTTTTCGTAGTATACCACCATTTTGGAAAGGATAGATATAATAACAAAAATAATGCAATATTATTGCATTTTTTTTTGTTTTATGATATAAATAATATGAATAAATATATCGAAAATAAGTAGTACTAAGGAGGAAATTAAAATGTACGTATTTAATAAAATAATTGTAAATCCACAATTACCAAAAAGTATAAATAGATTGCAAGAAATTGCAGATAATTTGTGGTGGAGTTGGAACACCGATTTTTTGAGATTATTTAAAACAATAGATAAAGACTTATGGGAGACTGTAGATAAAAATCCAGTAAAGTTTTTAAAAAGAGTATCACAAGATAGAATTGAAATGGTAGCTAATGATGACAAGTTTGTAAGAGAATATAACAAAGTTGTAAAAAATTATGATGATTATATGACAAGTAAAGATACTTGGTTTAATAAAAAATATCCAGATAATAAAGATGATTTAATAGCATATTTTTCAGCAGAATATGGATTAGACCAAACAATACCAATATATTCAGGAGGGTTAGGAATATTATCTGGAGACCATTTAAAGTCAGCAAGTGATTTGGGCATACCTTTAGTTGGAGTAGGCTTATTATATAAAAATGGATATTTCAATCAAAAGATTGAAGGGGCAGGTATACAGACTTCAGAATATACAGATATAGAAGTAGAGAATATGCCAATATATCCAGTAAAGGACGATAAGGGAGAAGATTTAGTTATATATGTAAGATTCCCAAAAGGTAAACTATATTTAAAAGTTTGGCAAATAAAAGTTGGAAGAGTAAAATTATATTTGTTGGATTCTGATATAGAAGCTAACACTCCAGAAGATAGAGATGTTACATTAAGATTGTATGGTGGAGACCAAGAAATGAGAATAAGGCAAGAAATAGTACTTGGAATGGCAGGAGTAAATTTATTAAAAATATTAAATTTGAATCCTACAATATATCATATGAATGAGGGGCATTCGGCATTTCTAACATTAGAATTAATAAAAAATATCATAGAAGAAAAACACGTTTCATTTGAGGTTGCAAAAGATATTACAAGTGCAAAGACAGTATTTACTACACATACGCCAGTTCCAGCAGGAAATGATATATTCCCAATAGAGTTGGTTGAAAAGTATTTCAAAAATTTCTGGTCAAGGCTTGGAATAGAAAGAGAAGAATTTTTGAAATTAGGAATGGTGGCAAATAAAAAACTAGATGTTGGCTTTAATATGGGGATACTTGCACTTAAAATTGCAGGAAAGAAAAATGGAGTAAGTAAATTACACGAGGCAGTTTCAAGGGAATTGTTTAGTGAGGTATGGCAAAATATAGCGGCAAATGAATCTCCAATTACACATATTACAAATGGGATACATACGTGTTCGTGGCTTGCACCTAATTTAAAAAATTTATATAACAAATATTTAAGTACACCAACAAATCCATATTGGCAAGATAAACTTCATCACGATGAAACGTGGAAGAGGATAAAAAATATACCAAATAAAGAATTATGGGATGAACATTTAATAAGAAAGCAAAAATTAATAGATTTAGTAAAAGAAAATGTAACACAAAGATTAAGAAGGTCTGGAGTAAGCTTTGAGGATATAAAAGAAATTACATCATCATTAAATTCTAATGATTTAATCATAGGATTTGCAAGGAGGTTTGCTACATATAAAAGAGCAACTTTAATATTTAATGATTTAGAGAGAATTACACAAATTTTAAATGATAAAGATAAACCTGTAAGGTTGATATTTGCAGGAAAGGCTCACCCATTAGATAAAGAAGGACAGGATTTAATAAAATATATACACGAAATATCATTAAAGCCACAATTTAAGGGCAAGGTATTTTTATTAGAAAATTATAATATAGCGACTTCTCGATATTTAATAAGCGGTGTTGATGTATGGTTAAATAATCCAAGGAGACCTATGGAAGCTTCTGGTACTAGTGGACAAAAAGCATCAGTAAATGGAGTAATTAATTTCAGTGTATTAGATGGTTGGTGGGCAGAAGGATATGACCAAACTAATGGCTGGAGTATAGGCTTAAATAAAGAATATACTACATATCGTGAACAAGATGCTGCAGATAGTGAAAGTATGTATAAAACTTTAGAAAATAAAATAATACCAATGTTTTATAATAGAAATCAAGAAGGAATATCGGAAGAATGGCTTGAAATGATGAAAAATTCAATTATGACTACAGGTGGAAAATATAGTACGGCAAGAATGCTTGTTGATTATACAAATAAATTATATATGCCACTAATAAATATTACAAATAATTATTATAGTAAGTTAGAAAAGGCTGTAGAATATACAACGTGGAAAAAAGATTTGTATAATAATTGGAAAAACATCATAATTGAACAAGATGAGAATCCTGATAATGTAATAATAGATGCAGGAGATAGTATAGAGGTATCGTGTAAAGTGACAATACCTAGTTTAAAAGAAGAAGATATTAAAGTAGAAGCATATTGTGGAAAGGTATCAGATAAAGGAACAGTTGAAGATGTAACTGTTATTCCAATGAAGTTAGTAAAAAATGAGCCTGAATATAATAGATATTATTATACAGCAAGAATTAGCCTTAGAACAGGTGGAAATTATGGATATACATTTAGAGTTTTGCCAAGAAATAAAATGCTTTTAGATAGTGAAAATTTAGATTTAATTAAATGGATAACAAAGTAATGATGATAATGGGTAGTTATTTTTTGTAACTGCCCATAATTAAAAAGAAACAAAATTTGTGCCTAAGGAAAGGAAAGTGATTAAAATGACGAAAGTAACTATTTATACAGATGGAGCATGTTCAGGAAATCCTGGTCCAGGAGGTTGGGCAGCAATTTTGATTTATGGAGATAGTAAAAAAGAAATATCGGGAGGTAATAAGAAAACAACGAATAATATTATGGAACTTACAGCAATACTTGAGGGGTTAAAGGCTCTTAAGTTCGAATGTGATGTTGAAGTGTATAGTGATAGTGCATATTCTGTAAATGCTTTTAATCAGGGTTGGATTTATAATTGGATAAAAAAAGGTTGGAGAATAGCAGATGGTTCACCAGTAAAAAATAAGGAAATTTGGCAAGAAATTTATGAATTAACAAAGAAGCATAATGTTAAGTTTATAAAAGTTAAAGGTCATAGTGATAATGAATTTAATAATAGATGTGATGAATTAGCAAGAAAAGAAATAGAAAAATTGTAAAAAGGAAGGAATGAGTAAAAGGGGAATGTCGAAAGTACAAGAGATTTTGAGTAAATTAATTAAGAATAAGTATAAAGTAGCAGTTATAGTACTTTTTATAATTGGTATAATTGTAAGAGTATCATATATAGATGTATTACCAAAAGGATTTAATCAGGATGAAGCTTCTAGTGGATATGAAGCATTTTCACTTATGAAAAATGGAGTAGATAGAAATAATAAGTCATTTCCAGTGCAATTTATTGCTTGGGGAAGCGGACAAAATGTATTATATTCATATTTTATAATACCGTTTATGGCAATTTTAGGAGTAAACTTATTGGCTGTTAGGCTACCTATGGCAATAGTAGGATGTATATCTTTATTTGTATTTTATCAATTATTAAAAAGAAATATAAATAAAAAAGTAGCACTTGTAGGATTATTTATGCTTGTTATAAGTCCGTGGCATATAATGAAAAGTAGATGGGGCTTAGAATCAAATTTATTTCCAGACTTGATTTTATGGGCAGTATTTTTAATATTAGAAGCAATAAGAGAAAAGCCAAAGCTAGGATATTTGTATGTAGCTTTTGCAATACTTGGATTATCGGCTTATGCTTACCGGAACATCATATTTCTTCTTACCTATGTTTGTAATACCTTTATTAATAGTATTTATAAGAAAAAAATATATAACAATAAAACAAGCAATAATATCATTAGGAATAATATTTGTGATAGATTTTCCATTAATATTATATCTAATTATAAATACATTTGATTTACCAGAAATGAAGTTATTGTTTATATCAATACCTAGACTTACAGTTAATAGATATGAAGAGGTAACATCTATTTTTTCTAAGGATTTTCTAATATCAAGCTTTACGAATTTTGTTGATTCTATGAAATTATTTATAGGACAAAGTAATGACCATCCTTGGAATTTAATTGAATTTTTTGGAATAACTTATGTTTTTTCATTACCTTTCACAATATTAGGAATTTGGAGTAACTTTAAAAAGAAAGATAAAATTTATAATTGTTTTAATATTTGGTTTATAGCAGCGTTTTTATTATTATTTATTTGTGAGCCAAATACAAATAGATGTAATTGTTTTATAATACCATTAATTTGGTTTACAATAAGTGGAATAATTTATTTAACAGAAAATAAAAAAGAAGCTTTGAGTGTAATAATATGTACTTATTTAGTAGCATTTTTATGTTTTAGCTATACATATTTTTATAAAGGACTTAAAGGTATAGCATATTTTGAAACAGATGTAGAAGAGATGGTTGATTATGTTCAAAGTAAAGATGCTGAAAAAGTTTATATAGATAAAACATTTAAAACACCATATATATATGTATTATTTTATAGTGAGTATGATTCTAAAGATTATAGTAATACAGTAGAATTTTATAATAAAGAATCTGCATTTCAACAGGTAAAAACATTTGGTAAATATAATTTCTATTTACCAGAAAATATGGATGAAGATAATGCGATATATGTTGTACAAAATAAAAAAGAATTGAATATTGATTATTCAAAATATGATGTTGTAAAATTAAAAAGATTTACAATATTAGAAAAAAAGGAAGGATTTTAAAAAATGGTTTTAGGAATTATAGCTGAATATAACCCATTTCATAATGGTCACTTATATCATATTTTAAAATCGAAAGAAAAAGCAAATGCAAATGAAGTAGTTGCAGTAATTGGTGGAAACTTTACACAAAGGGGAGAAGCATCATATATAGATAAGTGGGTAAAGGCAGAAATGGCGTTAAAAAATGGAGTTGACTTAGTTTTAGAATTGCCAACTCTTTATGCAGTATCAAGTGCAGAAAATTTTGCAGATGGTGCAATAAAAATTCTAAATTCTCTAAAAATTGTTGATACATTATCTTTTGGGTCAGAAGTAGAAGAAATACAAAAATTAAATATTATTGCTAATCTTTTGTATAATGAGCCAAAGGAATTTAAGGAATTTTTAGATGAGAGTTTAAAGAATGGCGTTTCATTTCCAAAGGCGAGAGAAGAAGCTATTATAAAATATTTGAAAGATGAGAGCTATGCGGAGGTTTTGTCATCTCCAAATAATATCTTAGGAATAGAATATTTAAAAGCAATAAAGAAACATAGGTCGAAAATAAAGCCATTATGTATAAAAAGAAAAGGTGCAGGTCATTTGAATTTGGATTATACAGGAGAAATAGCAAGTGCAACAGCAGTTAGGCATTTGCTAAATACAAATAGAATGAATGATGTAAAAACTTATGTTACACCAACATCTTATACGATATTGAACGAGGAATTAAAAGAAGGTCGTATTGTTAGGCATATTTCACAATTTGAAAATATAATGATGTATAATTTGAGGACAATGAGTTTAGAAGAAATTGCAAATCTACCAGATGTTTCTGAAGGATTAGAGAATCTTATAAAAAAAGCAGCAGATTCGTGTAATACAATAGAAGAATTTATAAATATAACTAGTTCTAAAAGATATACTCAAACTAGAATTAAGAGGATTTTATTATATTCTTTGTTAAGAATTACTAAAAAGGATATAGCAGTTTCTAAGAAAAGTACACCATATATTAGAGTTCTTGGGTGCAATAACAAGGGAAAGGATATGTTGTCAAGAATATCAAAGGCAAATCCTAAGATTAATATAGTAACATCTGTAAAGAAGTTTATGGATAATAATACAAATAAAAATTTAAAATTATTAATGAATAAAGATATTTTGGCAACTAATATTTATACTTTAGGATTTATGGGAAATTCTGTTAGCAATCTTGATTATACTAAAAAAATCATATAGAAGGGAAATATAAATATGGAAAGAGTCGATAAAATTAATTATTATCTGGATATAGCAGAGACAATAGCAGAAAGAGGAACTTGCTTGAGAAATAATTATGGTAGTGTTATAGTTAATAATGATGAAATAATTGCTACAGGATATTCTGGTGCACCACGAGGCAGGAAGAATTGTTTGGACTTAGGATATTGCAAAAGAAAGCAAGGTACAGAATTAAGTGGTACAGGATATGAGTTGTGTAGGTCTGTACATAGTGAACAAAATGCTATAATTAGTGCGAATAGAAAAAATATGATAGGTTCAGTATTATATTTAGTTGGAGTAAATAAGAGAAATGGAGAGTATGTAAAAGATAATTATCCTTGTACATTATGCAAGAGAATGATTATAAATGCAGGCATTGAAAAAGTTGTTATGAGAGATAATAAAACAGATTATAGAGAAGAAGATGTAAAAGAATGGATAGAGAATGATGATACATTAATGTAGTAGTGGAGGAATTTATATGTACTCAGAAAAAATGAATGGGATATTAAGTGATTTGGAGAATAAAGATATTGAATTAGCAGGAGGAAGTGTAGTAGGAATGATACTTTCTACAATTAATTCACTTATTAAGTATATAGCTAATTTAACAATAGGAAAACAAAAATATCAAGATGTACAAGCACAAGTCCAAATGATATTGAATAATGCTGAAAATTTAAAAGAAGCATCACTAATAGTTGTAGATAAAGATAAAGAAGTTTTGGAAAAATTATTAGAAGCATATAAAACTAGAAAACAAAATGAAGAGAAATATATTGTAGAATGTAAGAAGGCTGTGGAATTTTGTATGGAAGTAGTAATGTTAGCTCATAATACTTTAAAGTTATCTGATGATATTAGTAAAGTAGGAAACAAAATGTTAGCTAGTGATTTTGAAATATGTAAGTATTATGCTTATGCTTCAGTTAAAGCAGCGATAGTAAATGTAAATGTAAATTTAGAGTCTGTTAAAGATGAGAATTTTAGAAAACAAATATCAGATGAATGTAATGAAATATTGAAAAAGTCGAAGAAATATATATAGGAGGATATTTGATAAATGGAAATTTTAGATGGCAAAAAGGTTTCAGAAAATATAAGAAAAGATTTTGAAAAAAGAATAAAAATCTTAAAAGAAAATGGTAGAAATCCCAATATTGCAGTTTTAGGAATTGTTGGAGATGATGCAAGTGGGGTATATGTAAAAACAATAGAGAAAAATTGTAATAAATATGGAATAGATTTTACATTGAAAATTGCTAATACAGAAGAGGAATTTAAAGAGAATTTTAATAGTATAAAAAATGATAAAAATATTACAGCAATAATGTTTCAAGAGCCTTTACCAGCTGGACTATTAGAACTTATTGATGAAATTCCTCCGGAAAAAGATGTAGAGGGAATAGGAATAAATAATAAGGGGAAACTATTTGTTGGAAAAAAAGATGCACTTATTCCTTGTACAAGTAAGGCAGTTATCGAAACTTTGAGTTTTTATGGGATTGATTTACAAGGAAAAAAGGTAGTAGTTGTTGGAAGAAGTAATATTGTTGGTAAGCCACTTATTCCACAATTATTAGAAAAAAATGCCACAGTAACGGTATGCCATTCTAAAACTAAAAATTTGGAACAGGAAACTAAACAAGCTGATGTTATTATTATGTGTATAGGCAAGGCGAAATTTTTAAAGAAAGAATATATAAAAGAAGGTGCAGTAATAGTTGATGTAGGAATTAACTTTGAGAATGGAAAAATAGTTGGAGATGTAGATTTTGAAGATATTAAAGAAAAAGCAGCTGGGTGTACACCAGTACCTGGAGGAATAGGTACGGTTACAAATAGTTTACTTATAGATAATATAATAAAAACATCTGAGTATAGTTTGAAGAAATAAAAAAATTACCAATCATTAAATGATTGGTAATTTTTACTTTTAAAATTTATACAATTTGTTTCATTCTACCGTAGACTAAATTTATCCACGATGATGATGGACAGAAATATGTTTGTACACCTTTTAGAGTTTTTCCGTTATAGAATTTTCCACCAGGTGTCAAATAATTGTTGTGTAGTTTTTGTGCTGCAATTTCTAATCCCTCATTTACAGAACTATACTTAATTAATTTTCCATTTCTCATTAAACTTATGTAATTATGAGTTCTTCTGTGATTTGAAGCTATGTTCCAACCAGATTCAGCTGAAATTAGACCACAGAAAAAAATCTCATTTATGCTATACTTTTCGCATAAATCATATATTGTCTTTGCATTTTTTTCAAAGAACCCAGATGTATCATATTTTAATCCAGAAATTAATTTTACAAAATCTGTTTTTGATAGACCTGTTCTTTTACTTAAGTTCATATTTTTTGAAATTTTAACTTGACTTATTGAAATGTGTTTTGTCGTGTCTTTATTTTTATCTTTTCCACTTTTTTCTTCAGCCGTTTTATTTACAACTTTTTCTTTTTGTTCTTCATTTTCATTTTCTTTTGTTTCATTGTTTGAGCCTCTTGAGATGTCACTACCTCTTGATGTGATTTCTCTTGAAGGAATGTTTTCTAAAGTTGCCATTTGCATAGTTTCTATGTTTATATTTCTTGTTTTTGTCCCTTTTGAAAGTTCTAATTTAGGAAACATTTTTACAGTTATAAATATAGTTCCTATTATTGCCATACTTAGTATAAATCCATAAATTAATTTGCGAGAAATTAATTTATTTAGTAATGTTTTCATAGTTTTATCAAACTCCTTTTTTGGCACGACCCTTTAATTATACCATTTTTTTACAAATATGTCAAATTTGAAAAAATAATTTGAAAATACTTGTATAATAAAAATAAATGTGGTATAAATATAATATAAAATAGAAGCGAGGAAGGTTGATTTTGTGGAAGATGAAAAATTTTATAAAAAAACAATATTAGTTGTTGACGATGAAAAGATGATAAGGAATTTATTAAATGTAAATTTAACAAAAGAAGGCTACAATGTAATAGAAGCAACAGATGGTGCAGAAGCAGTTACAATGGCTACAGAAATGAAACCAGATTTAATATTGTTAGATGTAATGCTACCTAAGGTAGATGGGTTATCAGTATGTAAAAGAATAAAAAATGTAATGAATGTTCCTATACTTATGGTAACAGCAAAAGATAGCGAAGTAGATAAAATTTTAGGATTAGAATTAGGTGCAGATGATTATGTCACAAAACCATTTAGTATAAGAGAATTAATAGCAAGAATAAAAGCAAATTTAAGAAAAGCAGAAATATTAATAGATAATGAGAAAGATAAAAAAGAAGAAAAAAATATAAAAAGAGAAAATGTAATAAAAGTAGGAGTATTAACACTTGATGTGGATAGATTTGAGGTTATGGTGAATGATAAAAGTGTTGACTTAACATTAAGAGAATTTGAAGTATTAAAATTTCTTGCATTAGAACCTGGACAAGTAATTTCTCGAGAAGAATTACTTGAAAAGGTATGGGGATACGAATATTATGGAGATATTAGAACGGTAGATGTTACGGTACGAAGAATTAGAGAAAAAATTGAAAAAGATACATCTAATCCAAAGATTTTGATGACAAAAAGAAGTGTAGGATATTATATAGCAAGTTAGCAAGGAAGTGGTACTATAAAGATTTTGTTATAGTACCTTTTTTATATAAAAATTGCTATATGAAAGGATTGTAATAATATGGAAATAATTATTGGAAAAACAGCAGGTTTTTGCTATGGAGTAGAAAGAGCGGTAAATGGAGCGAAAGAACAGCAAACAAGAAATGAAAAGACTTATTGTTTAGGAGAAATAGTACATAATAAAAATGTGGTAAATGACTTGAAAAATAGTGGCATAGAATTTATAGAAAATATAGAAGATGCAAAAGGGTTAACAATTATAAGAGCACACGGTGTAAAAAAAGAAATATATGATAAAGCTAAAGAGATGAATATAGAAATAAAAGATTTAACGTGTCCAAGTGTATTAAAAATACACAGAATTGTTGCAGAGTTTGCTGAAAAGGGTTATTATATAATTTTAACTGGAAAAAAGAATCACCCAGAAGTAATAGGAATTGAAAGTTATTGTGGTGACAACTATGTTATTGTATATGATGAGGGCGAAATAGAAGAAGCAATAGATATAATAAAAAGTAAAAATATAGAAAATGTGTTATTAATATCTCAAACTACATATAGCTCAAAAAAATTTGATAAGATAGAAGAGATTATAAAAGAAAAAATTGGAGATGATATTAATATTGAGGTGAAAAAAACAATATGCCCTTCAACAGAAATAAGACAAAAAGAAACTGAGGATATTGCAAAACAAGTAGATATTATGGTGATTATAGGAGATAGAAAAAGCTCAAACACCAATAAACTATATGATATATCGTGCGAATTTTGTAATAAAGTGTTATTTATTGGTAATGCTGAAGAATTGAATTTAGAAGAATTAAAAGATGCTAAAAAAGTTGGAATTATGGCAGGTGCATCAACACCAAAAGATGATATAGTAAATGTAAAGAATAAAATATTAGGAGTGAGTGAATATGTATAAAATAAAAAATAAAGAAGCAGGAATAACAATTATTGCATTAGTAGTTATAATAATTGTATTATTAATAATTGCAGGTATAGCAATAAATGAAGGAATAGATATTTTAAAGGATTCTAAAATGCAAACATTACAAACAAATATGCTTACTATTAAAGCAAAAGCAAAAGAGTATGCAGAAGAAGTAGAGGCTGAAACGTGGGAATCTAGTGGTGAAGATAAAACTTCAAAAAATAATGAAATATTTCAATCTAAATATTCTATGAAGGCAGTAGGAAGTATAGATAGTGAAATAGAATCTCAGATAAATAAAGAAATAACAGAATATAATGCTTATGAATTGACAGCTGAAACATTAGGAGGAATGGGATTAGTTACATTAAAGGAGGATATAGAGGACGGACAAAAATATATAGTTGTATATGACGAAAATGATTATAATATAATTGATATTATATATACAGGTGGAATTACTTATGGAAAAGGAAGTAGCAAACAAAGATGTTACACATTATCAAAAATACAAGAAATATATAATAATTAATTTGCACGAACGGAAGAAGGTAGTAAAAATGAAGGAAAAGGAAGAAAAAAGATTATTGCAATTAAAAAAGATTGATAAAGAATTTTATGATATGGATATGAAATATGTTTGTGGAATTGATGAAGCAGGAAGAGGACCTTTAGCAGGTCCAGTTGTTGTTGCAAGTGTAATAATGCCAGAAGATTCTATGATAGAGGGAGTAAATGATTCTAAGAAAATTTCAGAGAGTAAAAGAGAGAAATTGTATGATATTATTTTGCAAGAATCTATTTGTTTTGGTGTAGGAATTGTGTATCAAGAAGAGATTGATGATATAAATATTTTACAAGCAACTAAAAAAGGAGTAACAGAAGCGATAAAATCTATGGAAATAAAGCCAGATGTAATATTAGTAGATGCTCTTACAGGAATAGATACTTTAAAAATACCTTATAAATCAATAATAAAAGGGGATGCAACAAGTTATTCTATAGCAGCAGCATCAATTATTGCTAAGGTAACAAGAGATAGAATAATGAGAGAATGGGATAAGGTATATCCAGAATATGGATTTGCTGAACATAAAGGATATGGTACTGCTAAACATATACAAGCAATAAAAAAACTGGGAATGTGTCCAATACATAGAAGGTCTTTTTGTAAAAATTTTATAAGTATTGTATAAATCAAAGAAAAGTGATATAATTTAAAGATATGATAAACTAAAAGAAAGGAAAGTGATAAAAATGGAAGGAAATGCGGAGGAAAATAAGAAGAGTAAAGCAAAAAGAAAAACAAAAAAGATAGTATCAAGAATTTTAGCAGCATCAATAGCTTTAATTATGATATTAGCTACATTGTCAACTCTTGTATATTATATAGTAAGTTATATTTAATAAGAAAGGAAAAATAAAGAGTGGAGAAATTAGGTTCTATATTTAAAACATTTTATGAGAACAATATATTAATATATATCCATCAATATCAAGAAGACCCAGTTAAATTAGTTTCATTAATAATAGATATATCTTTAGTGGTATGTTTAATTTACTTATTTTTCAAAATGGTAAAGGGAACAAGGACTTGGCAACTAGTTAAGGGAATAGCATTTTTGATTATATCTACGTGGCTTAGTGATATATTAGGCTTGAATATTTTACATTACATATTATCTGCTATAATGAATTGGGGAGTTATACTGATAATAGTAATATTTCAGCCCGAAATACGAAGAGCATTGGAGCAAATTGGTACAAATAAACTAACAAAGTTTTTTGGAATGGAAAAGGATATTGAAACAAGGACAAAAGAGGATATATATAAAGTTGTTATAGCAGTAACTGAATTGGCAAAGACTAAAACTGGAGCATTAATAGTGCTTGAAAGAGATATAAAAATAAAAGATATTATTTCAACTGGTGTAGAGATTAATGGTGATGTTAGTCCACAACTATTAGTAAATATATTTGTTGAAAATACACCACTTCACGATGGTGCAGTTGTTATAAGTGATAATAAATTAGCTGCTGCAGCGTGTATGTTGCCACTTGCGTCAGATAGCGATATAGCAAAAGAATTAGGAACTAGACACAGAGCAGCTATTGGTATATCAAAAGAGTCAGATGCTATTGCGGTAGTTGTGTCAGAAGAAACTGGAAAAATTTCTGTAGCAAAAGATGGTACTTTAATTGCAGATGTTAGAGAAGATGTATTAAAAAAGATACTTATTAGTAATATTATAACAAAAAGATTTACTTATAAAGATAATAAAATGAATGAAAAATTTTTAAGATTAAAGACTATGTTTGTAAAAAAGGAAGAAAAATGAGAAATATAAAATTAACAATAGAATATGACGGAAAGGATTTTAATGGTTGGCAAAAACAACCTGATAAATTAAACATACAAGGAAGCATTGAGTCTGCAATAGAACAAATAACAGGAGAAAAAATAGAACTTAACGCATCTGGTAGAACAGATGCAGGTGTTCACGCATTAGGACAAGTTGCAAATTTTAAGACTAATTCTACTTTAGATGTAAGTAAGTTTCCAATAGCAATTAATTCAAAACTAAAAAGGGCTATAAGAATTTTAAATGCAGAAGAGGTTGACGAAAAATTTCATAGTAGATTGAGTTGCAAAAGAAAAACTTATAGATATGTAATAAATAATTCTAAGGTAAGCAGTGCAATTTATAGAAATTTAGAGACACATATTCCACAAGAGTTAGATGTAGGCAAGATGCAAGAAGCTGCAAAATATTTTGAAGGCGAGTACGATTTTGCGGCATTTAAAGCAAGTGGTACTAGTAGTAAGAGTAGTGTTAGGACAATTTATGCAGCTAATGTTGTAAAAAAAGAAAATAATAGAATTTATATAGAACTTACAGGAAGCGGGTTTTTATATAATATGGTAAGAATCGTATCTGGAACTTTAGTAGATGTGGGATTGAAAAAAATAGAGCCTCAAGAAATTAAGGATATAATAAATTCTAAAAATAGAGAAAGAGCAGGAAAAACTTTACCGCCTAATGGATTGTATTTAGTTAATGTAGAATATTAATAAAAAAAGGTATAATTTTCAAATGTCTGATATATAATAAAAATATAAAATATCAGAAGGGGAAGATTATGCCTTTTATTGGAGTTATAGCCAAAGAAAGTGAAAGTAATTTTATAAAAAATGAGGTATTAAAAAATTCGACTAATAATAGATTTGAATTTATAAACATAAATAAAGAAAGCATTCAAAATGTTAAGAACATCAGATTTGAAATAATTGTTATTAATGATGATATAGCAGACTTTTTAAATTTATCAAAATATTTGGAGGATATTATTATAAATGCTAAGTATTTAATAGTTAATTCAGATATTGTAAAACATATAGAGGTTATGATGGAGTATAACAAAAACATAATAACTTATGGGTTGAATCAAAAAGCTATGATTACTATATCAAGTATAAAAAATGAAAATATTTTGATTTGTGTTCAAAGTGAAATAGAAAGTATGAATGGTGATGTAATAGAACAACAAGAAATAAATGTACAAATTCATAAAAGTAGTTCTAAGAAGATATGTAATTCTATGGCAATTTTTACAATTTTAGCGGTTTATGGAGAAAAATTGAAAAAAATTTAGAAAAATTTAACTTTTTATGTAGACAAATTGAAAAAAATGTTGTATAATAAGAACTGTAAGATTTGAGAAAGGCAAAAAAATATAAGGCACTATCGATAAATCTAAAAATAGGGAGGAATAAAAATTGGATACAAATTATTTAGAGAATAACTACTTAGTATTAGTAGGGAAGGTAACGTCTGACAAAAAGTTCAGTCACGAAATTTATGGAGAAAGGTTTTATTCATTTGACCTTTTAATACCACGTTTAAGTGGTACAGCTGATGTTATACCAGTAACAGCATCTGAGAGATTATTTACAGATGATATGTTACAAATTGGTACTAAATTGTTAATAAAAGGACAATTTAGGTCATATAATAGCTATGAAAATGAAAAGAACAGATTAATACTTACAGTATTTGCTAAGGATATTGAAAAGCTTGAAGAAGATAAAGAGGAAGCATCAATAGATGAAAATACTGTAGAAGATACAGAAAATTCTGAATTACCAAAAAAAGAGTTTGCAAAAAAAGATTATATAACAAACGAAGTAGTTCTAGTAGGTTATATTTGTAAAAAGCCTGTATATAGACAAACACCATTTGGTAGAGAAATTGCAGATTTATTATTAGCAGTAAATAGAGCATATAACAAATCAGATTATATTCCATCTATTGCTTGGGGAAGAAATGCAAAATTCTGTCAAAATCTTGAAGTTGGGACAGAAGTTAAAATTGTAGGTAGAGTTCAATCAAGAAATTATGAGAAAAAGATGGAAGATGGAAGCATTGTAAAGAAGGTAGCTTATGAAGTTTCAATAGGAAGCTTAGAAGTTGTTAAATCAGAGAATAATGAAACAAATTCAAATGTTGAAGAAACAACAGAAGCAGTTGATACAGTTCAAGAAGCTATGTAATTAAAAAAGTACTTATAAAATCTCTTAGATAAAGCATATCTAGGAGATTTTTGTTGACTTATAAGGTGGGATATGGTAAAATTCAATGTGAGTAAATTAGGGAGGGGTAATTTGAAAATGAAACATTTAATAGATATAAAAGATTTAAGCAAAGAAGAAATAGAGGAAATTATAAGTGTTGCAAATCACATTATAGATAATGAAAAATTATATTCAAAAAAATGTGATGGGAAAATATTAGCAACGCTTTTTTTTGAGCCTAGTACAAGGACAAGATTAAGCTTTGAAGCTGCTATGTTAAAATTAGGTGGAAATGTGTTAGGGTTTGCATCAGAAAGTAGTAGTTCAACAACAAAGGGAGAAAGTATAGCAGATACAATACAAACTGTAGGTTGTTATGCAGATATAATAGTAATGAGACACCCAAAAGAAGGGGCACATTTAGAAGGATTAAGGAAATCAAGAGTTCCTATAATAAATGCTGGAGATGGAGGGCGTAGTCACCCATCTCAAACATTGACTGATTTGTTAACAATAACAAGAGAAAAAGGAAAAATAGATAATTTAACAATAGGACTTTGTGGAGACTTAAAATTTGGAAGAACTGTACATTCTTTAATTAGTGCTTTGACTAGATATGATAATATAAAATTAATATTGAGTTCTCCAAAAGAATTACAAATACCAGAATATGTAAGAGAGGAATTGATTGAAAATAAAATAGAGTATATTGAAACAGAAGATATTTGTAAATATATGAGTGATTTAGATGTGTTATATATGACAAGGATACAAAAAGAAAGATTTGAAAGTGAAGATGAGTATAACAGATTAAAGGATAGTTTTGTATTAGATGTTAAGAAAATAGAAAATGCAAAAAAGGATTTGTGCATTATGCACCCATTACCAAGAGTAAATGAAATATCTGTAGAATTAGATGATGATGATAGAGCTTGTTATTTTAAACAAGTTGAATGTGGAAAGTTTGTGAGAATGGCACTTATTTTGAAATTACTAAATATATGTTGATATTTCAATGAAAATGTTATATAATATATGCATTATAGTGGAAAGGGAGTATTTTGATGATAGATATAAAATTTTTAAGAGAGAATCCAGAAGCAGTAAAAGAAAATATAAAGAAAAAATTTCAAAATCAAAAATTACCATTAGTTGATGAAATTATTGAGTTAGATAAAAAGTATAGAGAGGCAAAACTTAATGGAGATAATCTTCGTAATGAAAGGAAAAATTTGAGTAGTCAAATTGGTGCTCTTATGAAAGAGGGTAAAAAAGAGGAAGCGGAGCTTATAAAACAACAGGTTCAAGAAGTAAATGAAAATGTAGAGAAAAATCAACAACTAGAAGACAAGCTTTCTATAGAAATAAAAGAAAAAATGATGAAAATACCAAATATTATACATCCTTCAGTTCCATTAGGTGAAGATGATAGCAAAAATGTAGAAATCGAAAAATTTGGTGAGCCTGTTATTCCAGATTATGAGATACCTCATCACGGAGAAATAATGGAAGCTTTAGGAGGACTTGATTTAGAGAGTAGTGCTCGTGTTTCAGGAAATGGATTTTATTATTTACTTGGAGATGTTGCGAGACTTCATTCTGCAGTTTTAACTTATGCACGTGATTTTATGATAAATAAGGGATTTACTTATTGCATTCCTCCATATATGATTCGTTCTGATGTTGTAACTGGTGTTATGAGTTTTGAAGAGATGGACGCTATGATGTATAAGATTGAAGGAGAAGATTTATATTTAATTGGTACAAGTGAACATTCTATGATAGGAAAATTTAAAGACCAAATATTAAATAAGGCAAATCTACCTTATACTATGACTTCTTATTCACCTTGCTTTAGAAAAGAAAAAGGAGCACACGGACTTGAAGAAAGAGGAGTATATAGGATACATCAATTTGAAAAACAAGAAATGATAGTAGTTTGTGAGCCTGAAGAATCGTGGAAATGGTATGATAAAATGTGGTCATATACTGTTGAATTTTTTAGAAGTATGAATATACCAGTTCGTACACTTGAATGTTGCAGTGGAGATTTGGCTGATTTAAAGGCTAAATCTTGTGATGTTGAAGCTTGGTCTCCTAGACGTAAAGCATATTTTGAAGTAGGAAGCTGCTCTAATTTAACAGATGCACAATCTCGTAGACTTGGAATTCGTATTAAGGGTGAGAATGGAAATTATTTTGCACATACATTAAATAATACTGTAGTTGCACCTCCTCGTATGCTTATTGCTATTATGGAAAATAATTATCAACCTGATGGTAGTGTTATTATTCCAGAAGTTTTGAGACCTTATATGGGAGGATTAGAAAAAATAGAAGTACGTAAATAATTAAATATAAAAAATGGTTTAACGATTTGTGTTAGACCATTTTATTGTCAAATATAACAAAGTTCTAGGAATGCTTACTGTAATCTTGAATAGATGGTAGGTCGGTTATTATTTATTAGAATTGTTGAAAAAAATTAAGTAATATAGTAAAATGTAAAAGGTGATAAAAATGTCATTTTCAGCGGAAATAAAAAAAGAATTAAGTCAAATAAATAATTTAGCAAATAAACAAGAAGTAAAGTATGAATTGATGGGATACTTAATAAGTGGTAATACTTTAAAGGAAAAAGGGAAAATAAAATATTCAACAGAAAATGAATATAATATCAACAGATTTGCAAAATTGTTGAAAAATATGAACATAAACGATTTCTCAATAGATATTCAAGGTAAAATATATAATATAACTTTTAAGGTGGCAGATTTAAAAATAGATGAAGAAAATTTTGAGCAAATCGAAGAAGTTAATTATATAAAATCTGTTATAAGAGGTATATTTTTAGGTGCCGGTTCAATAAATAATCCAGAAAATAAATATCATTTAGAAATGGAACTTTTGAAACAAGGGTATGTTACAACTATAGTAAAGATAATGAAAAAATATAATATATTTGTTAAAAGTATAGATAAGTCAGTATATATAAAAGATGGAGAAGAAATATCAAAATTTTTAGCTTTTATTGGAGCGAGCAATTCAGTAATAAAATTTGAAGAGATTAGAGTACAAAGAGCTATGAATAATAAGATAAATAGACTTGTAAATTGTAAAACAGCAAACTTAAATAAAGTTATAAATGCTTCAGTAGAACAAATTGATGCTATAAAAAGATTAAAGGAAAGTGGGAATTTTGAAAAGCTAGATGACAATTTAAAAGAATTAGCAGAGATACGTCTTGAACACCCAGATTTACCACTTAGTGAGCTAGGAAAATTATTAAAAGAGCCAGTAGGAAAGTCTGGAGTGAATTATAGATTAAAAAAAATAATAGAGTTATCAAAATAGATTAGCAGAAAGAAAGTGATTAAATGAAAAAAATGGGAATATATATACATATTCCATTTTGCAAAAAAAAATGTTTATATTGCGATTTTGTATCATTTGAAGGGCAAAAGGAAATAGAAGAGAAATATATTCAAGCATTAAAAAAAGAAATACAAGATTGGATTGAGCAAAATCAGAAGGTAGAAATAGAAACAGTTTATATAGGTGGAGGTACACCTTCATATATAGAAAGTAAAAATATAAGCGAAATCTTAGATGTAGTGGGACGAGATGCTAAGGAGATAACTATAGAAGTAAATCCAGGAACGATTACAAGACAAAAATTAATTGATTATAAAAATGCTGGAATAAATAGACTAAGTATAGGATTGCAAAGTAGTAAAGATAGACTTTTAAAGCAAATTGGCAGGATACATATATATCAAGAGTTTTGTGAAACTTATAGTTTGGCAAGAGAAGTAGGATTTAAAAATATTAATGTTGATTGTATTATAGGATTACCAAATCAAGAGGTTGAAGATGTAAAAGATACTTTGCAAAAGTTAATGGAACTAAAACCTTGTAAACCTGAACATATTTCAGCATATTCTTTAATTGTAGAGCAGGATACACCTTTAGAAAAATTAATTGGTTTAGGTAAGTTGAAGCTACCAAAAGAAGATGATGAAAGAAATATGTATTGGTATGCAAAAAAATTTTTAGAGTTAAATGGATATATCCATTATGAAATTTCAAATTTTGCAATAAGTGGATATGAATCTAAACATAACTTAGATTGTTGGAAACAAAAAGAATATAGAGGATTTGGAATTTCAGCATCTTCATATATAGATAAAAAAAGATTCTGTAATATATCAAATCTGAGTCAATATCTAAAAAACATAGAAGAAAATAATTTTAAAAAAAATATTATAGTAGAAGAGGAACAAACTAAAGAAGAACAAATGATGGAATATATGTTACTTGGTTTAAGAAGGTTAAATGGAGTATCAGTGCAGCAATTTGAAAATAAATTCGGTGAAAATCCAACAGTTTTATTTAAAGATAAATTGAATAAACTAGAAAAGGAAAATCTTATAATGATAAATGATAACAAAATTAAACTTTCAAATAAGGGGTTGGATTTAGCAAATGTGGTATGGCAGGAATTTGTTTAAAATGGAGTGTACAAAAGGGGGAAAATGAATGACTATAAAAGAACTATTAAGTCAAGGAATAATAATGTTAAAAAATGAAAATATAGATGGACCTAAAAATAAGGCAAGAGCAATTTTGCAATATACTTTAAAAAAAACTAGAGAATATATAATAATTTACGATAATAAACAGGTTACATCAGAACAAAGAGATGAGTATGTAAAAAATATTAAACAACTTATTCAAGGAAAGCCACTTCAATATATTACAGGTCAACAGGAATTTATGAAGATGAGGTTTTTGGTAACAAAAGATGTTTTAATTCCTCAGCCAGATACAGAGATGCTAGTAGAGGAGGCTATAGAAAAAGCTAAAAATATTGCCAATCCAGTAATATTAGATTTATGTACAGGAAGTGGAGCAATAGCAATTTCAATAGCTAAATATGTACCAAATGTTAAAGTGGTAGCAACAGATATCAGTGCTAAGGCTTTGGCTGTAGCAAAGAAAAATGCGTATCTTAATGGAGTATTAAATAATGTGGAATTTATAGAATCTAATTTATTTAACAAATTAAAAGGAAAAAAATTTGATATTATAGTATCTAATCCACCATATATTTCGACTGGAGAAATAAAGTCATTACCTAAAGATGTGCAAAATGAACCCATTATAGCGCTTGATGGTGGAGAAGATGGATTGGATTTTTATAGAAAAATAATTAAAGATGCAAAAGAATTTTTAAATAAGCAAGGATATTTATGCTTAGAGATAGGATATAATCAAAAAGAAAAGGTTAAAAAAATAATTGAGCAAGAAAGAAAATATACAGAAGTATATTTTAAAAAGGACTTATGCCAAAATGATAGAGTAGTAATTTTAAAATAAAATTAATATAGATGTGTTTGACAAGTTTATAAAGTATATGTTATACTAAAAAACTGAAAAGAAGGGAATAAAAATGTATTTAATTGTAGGATTGGGAAACCCAGAGCCAGAATATAGTAAGACAAGACATAATATGGGATTTGATGTAATAAATGAATTATCTAAAAGATATAAAATTGAAGTAGAAAGAAGCGGATTTCAAGCATTGTATGGAACAGGAATGATTGAAGATAATAAAGTTATATTATGTAAGCCACAAACATATATGAATTTAAGTGGAGATTCAATAGTGGAAATAAAAGATTATTATAAAATACCAACAGAAAAAATAATTGTTGTATATGATGATATAGATACAGAAGTGGGAAGTATAAGAATTAAGAAAAAAGGAAGTTCTGGAGGTCATAATGGAATGAAATCCATTATATACAGATTAAATACAGAAGAATTTTGCAGAATAAGAATAGGAATTGGAAGTCCTGAATTTAGGGAAGATTTAATGGAGTATGTTATTAGCAAGTTATCAAATGATAATTACAAAGAATTGCAAGAAGGGATATACAAGGGAGCAGATGCTGTTTATGAGCTATTAAAAAATGGAGTAAATAATACTATGAATAAGTTTAATTAAAGGAAAGGTTTAGGCAATGATAGAGTTAATAATAAACAAAAATCAGGAAAAAGAAACAATATGTTTGGTAGAAAATGGAAAGTTAATTGAAAGATATCAAAATGATGAAAAGGCAAAACATAATAGATTAGAAGGAAATATATATGCTGGAAGAGTGGCAGATATTATTCCAGGTATGCAATCGGTATTTGTTGATTATGGAGACAAGAGAAAAGGGCTTATGCACTTTAAAGATGCTGTTCCTCAGATAAATGAAGCTAAAAAAGGAAAAGAAGTAAAACAAGAAGAAATGGATATTAGAAAAATTTTAAAACAAAATCAAAAAGTTTTAGTTCAAATAAAAAAGGACAGTAATGATAAAAAAGGTGCAAAAATATCAACACATATTACTATTCCAAGTAGATATATTGCATTTATACCAAATACAGATATTATTACTATATCTCAAAAAATACCTGATGGAGCTAGAAAAGAAGAATTGCTAAAAATTGTTAGAGAAAATATTCCAGAAGGTTATGGAGCAGTTATAAGAACTTTTGCAATGAATGAGAGTAATGATAATATTATCAAGGATATAAAAAGATGTGTTAGAAAATGGGAAGAAATTGTAAAGAAATATGAAGAAACAGAAATAACAAAAATAGTGTATGAGGCAGAGAGCATACAAGAAAAGATGATTTTAGATTTAAAATTAGATAGAGTTATTACAAATAGTAAGGAAGAATTTGAAAAATTAAAAAAATTATTACAGTTTGAAGAAATAAAAAATGTAAAATTAGAATATACAGTAAGTGATGATTTAATTACTAGATATGAGTTAGAAAAACAGATAGAAAATTCAAGAGCAAGAAAGATTTGGCTTAATTGCGGTGGCTTTATTACAATAGATAAAACTGAAGCTTTGACTGCTATTGATGTAAATACGGGAAAATTTACAGGAAAAAATGATTTAGAGACAACTGTATTTAAAGTAAATAGAGAGGCAACAATAGAAATTTGTAAACAGTTGCGAATCCGTGATATTGGTGGAATTATTATAATAGATTATATTGATATGAAAAATGAAGAAAATAAAGAAAAGATATATGAATTATTAAAAGAAGAGTTAAAAAAAGATAGGGCAAAGACACAAATAGAAGGGTTCACTAAGTTGAATTTAATGGAAATGACAAGAAAACATATATGTAGTCATTTAGATGAAGATTAAAAAAATTGTCGAATTTTGCGATGAAAAGTTAGAGAAATTTAACGAAATTTATTGCAAAATTCCTTTTTTTGTGTTTTAATAAAAATATGCAATAAATATTTTATTGTATAATTTTTATTCCGAGAATTTTTAGAAATAAATTTTTTGTCATAAGAATGAATTAAATTAAATAAGAGCGATTGAATCAAATAGGGAGATATAAAATTTCAAATATAATACCGAGTTAAAATTGAGAAATAAAATGCAAGAAATAAAATTTAGTGTAATACTATGTTTAAAAGTTATACATAAAATATTTATTGCCAATTTATTATTAAACAACAAAGAGGAGAGGAAAGTGAATGAATGAGCAAAATCAAAAAGAATAAAGGAATGGCTGTATCTGTATTATTGATAATGGTAATTTTAATAAATGTTTGTTTAAAAGTACAAGCGGTACAAAGTATCATTAATACTCCAAGTAAAAAAGCAAGTCTAACAATAACAAAATATGAACACGCAAATGGAAGCGAAGAAAATAAAGAATTAGAAGGCGTAGAATTTACAATATATAATATACCAGATGATATAGATGATGTAAAAGATGCCGAAGAATATGTAAAAGGGAATAAAGAAAGTATAATATCATATACAAAAACAACGCCAAAAAATGGTACTGTAAAGTTTTCTGAACTAGAAATAGGGAGATATTTAGTAGCTGAAACTAATGCACCAAAAAATGTATTAAAAAGAATTGAAAGTTTTTTAATAGACTTACCACAAACATCTAGTGGAGGAAACGGATATGAATATGATGTTACAGTATATCCTAAAAATATTACTATTTATGGTAGTTTAGAATTTAGTAATGTTAATAAAGAAGGTAAAGGGATAGAGTCAACACAGTGGAGACTACAAAAGCAAAATGATAATGGAGAGTGGAAGGATTATTCGGAAGATGTATATACGACTGATGGAAATGGAAAGTTAAAAATAGAAGGTTTAGAAGCTGGAAAATATAGAATATATGGCGAAGAAAATTATTATGGCTATATTGTAGACGCATCTAATCCTATAGAATTTACAGTAGATGCACAGAACTTAAATAATAAAATAACAAATACAAGTATCAAATTAGGTATAGAAAAAAAGATAAAATTAAGTGATGGAAGTTATGGAAAAGCTACAGGACAATTTGCAACAGATACACAGGTATGGAGAGTTATTTCAGAAGTACCAGATATAATTACAAAAATGAATGACTATTGTATGATGGATACTTTGGGAGAAGGCTTAGTAGTTAGTAAAGATAGTTTTCGTGTATATGGAGTTAATTCAGAAAATGAAGAAATAGAACTTAAAGAAAAAAAGGATTATACATTAAAAGATGATGAATATCATAGAAAAAGGTATATAACATTTGTAACTAAAAATTTAAAAGATTATAACAAAGTTATAGTACAATATGAAACGAATTTTGAAGATTCCATTAAAAATGCAAGATGTGAGACGCGAACAGAATTAACATATACACATTATATTGGATTAGATGGAGAAAAATTTGCAGACTTTAGTCCATTAGAAGCGGTAGCAGAAGTTCATACGGGAGCAGTTGTAATATTAAAAACAAACAAACAAGGAGAACCTTTAAAAGGTGCAAGTTTTAAAATTGCTACATCACAAGAAAATGCTCAAAATGGTGAATTTTTAAAAGATGAAAATAATGAAGATTTAATTGCAACATCAAATGAAGAAGGATATTTATCATTTGAGGGATTAAAATATGGAATGGATAATGAATTAGCAGAAAATGCATCAACAGATTATTGGTTAGTAGAAGTACAAGCTCCAAGTTATCAGGAAAATGGAGAAACAAAATATTATAATTTATTAAGTAAGCCTGCAATAGTAAATGTTAATTTCACAAGTGGAGAACATAATAATCCTGTAAGAATAATAAATAACAAAAATTTTGTTTTACCATTAACAGGAGGAACATTCTCTTTTATATCATATATTTTAGGAATTATAATTATATTTATTTCAATTTTTATAATTAGGAAAAAATTTAGAAAGAAAAAATTTTGTCAAGAAAGAATAAATTAACCTCTATATTATTAATTTTTATAGGAGTTTTATTAATCATTTATCCAGTAATTGGAAAATTTGTATCAAGATATAATCAAATAAATATTATAGAAAAATATAAAGATGATGTGAAAAAATTAGAGGACGAGGATAATAATGTAATAAAAAATAATTATAATATTAATGTGGGAGAAATAGTTGGATATATTGAAATAGAAAAGATAAAAGTGGATTTACCTATATACGAGGGAACAGATGAAAAAATTTTACTTAAAGGAGTGGGACATCTCGAAGATACACTTTTACCTAACAAAAACAATTCATATCATTCTATTTTAGTTGCACATACAGGGATTACTGCTCATACATTTTTTGATAATTTGATTAATTTAGAAATAGATGATATATTTAAAATAGTTATATTAAATGAAGAGTTTAAATATAAAATATGCGATATAAAAACTATATTACCAGACGAAACTAACAAATTAAATCAAATAAAAAGTAATAGCAATAAATTAGTTACTCTAATTACCTGTACACCTAAATATATTAATACTCATAGATTACTTGTTACTGGAGAATATATTGAAAATTAAGTATAATTATAAAAATTTGTATTATTACAAAAATGTAAGATTATTATTTGTGTTTTATGATATAATGTTATCGGAGGAATAATTTATGCAAAAAATTTTAATAGTAGAAGATGACGAAAAATTAAGAAAAGAATTAGAAATTTTCTTTACAAATAATGGATATGAGGTGGAGTCATTAAAAACATTTGATAATACAATACAAGATATACTAAATATAAATTCAAATTTAATATTATTAGATATAAATTTGCCGGGAGTTGACGGAGAATATATATGTAGAGAAATAAGAAAATGTTCAGATGTACCAATTATTATAATAACTAGTAAAGATAATGAAATGGACGAACTATTAAGTATAAATTATGGAGCTGACCACTATATTACAAAGCCATTTAATATTCAGATATTGCTTGCTAAAACAGCTTCATTAATGAGAAGAAGTAATATGGAAAAAGTACAAGATAAAATAAATGCAGGAGATTTTGTTGTAAATTTATCAAATAGTACAATAATAAAAAATGATAAAAAAATAGATTTGACAAAAAATGAATTAAAAATACTAAAGTATTTAACAGAGCAAAGAGGGAAGATTGTTTCAAGAGAAGAAATAATGGAATATTTGTGGGATAGTGAAAGTTTTGTTGATGATAACACATTGTCAGTAAATATGACTAGATTAAGAAACAAATTAGAAGAATTAGGTCTAAAAGAATTAATAGAAACTAAAAGAGGTCAGGGATATATATTAAAGTAATTAAGGAAGGAATGAGAGCAAAATGAGTTTTAGGGATTTTATAAAGGATAAAATATGGCAAATACTGCTGATAATATTTATTCTAATGACAATAGAGATATTTTTGCTAGCATATTCATACGGAATTTTTATAAAAATTTATATCCCTGTTGCTATTTTAAGTTGTTATTTTATTGCAATTCTTATTGAATATATACGAAAAAAGATATATTATGAAAATATATATAATTTATTAAATAAGTTAGAAGAAAAGTATTTAATAACAGAATTGATTCAAAGTCCTAATTTTAGTGAAGGAGAAATCTTAAGAGAAATATTAAAACAAGTAGATAAATCGATGCTTGAAAATGTAAATAAATATAGATATTTACAAGAAGACTATAAAGAGTATATAGAAATGTGGATTCACGAAATAAAAATACCAATAGCAACAAGCAAAATGATAATTGCAAATAATAAAAATGAAATAACTAAAAGCATAGACGAAGAATTGGACAAGGTGGAGGATTATGTTGAACAAGCCTTGTATTACGCTAGAAGTAATACTGTTGATAAAGATTATTACATAAAGAAAAGTAAATTAAAGGATATTGTTAATGAGTGTATAAAAAAGAACAAATCAGTTTTAATTAATGAAAAGATATCTATTAATTTATATGATTTAGATTTATGTGTAAATACCGATAGTAAATGGATTATATTTATTTTAAATCAGATTATACAAAATAGCATAAAGTACAGGAAAAAAGAAATAGCATCAGAAATTGAAATTTATGCAGAACAAAGAAAAGAAAACATTGTACTGTACATAAAAGATAATGGAATAGGAATAAAAGAGGGTGAGATAACAAGAGTATTTGAAAAAGGTTTTACAGGAACAAATGGAAGAATATCAAATAAAAAATCGACAGGCATAGGATTATATCTATGTAAAAAATTATGTGATAAGTTAGGAATTGCAATAGAATTAAATTCAGTTCAAGATAAAGGTACAGAAGTTAAATTAATATTTCCAAATAGTAGTTATACAGATATGAAGTAGAAATCGTACAAAATTGTAAGATTACTGTAATGAAAATCGATGGCAACTATATTAATAAGGATTTATAATGATGTTAAGTTGAAAGGAGTTTTTATTATGGGAAAGATTTTAGAAGTACAAAACATAGAAAAATACTATGGAAACAAATCAAACTTAACAAAAGCAATAGAGAATATTAATTTTAGTGTTGACAAAGGAGAATTTGTAGGTATAATGGGAGCAAGTGGTTCAGGAAAAACAACACTTTTAAATTGCATATCTACAATCGATTCGGTTACAGCAGGGCACATAATTGTAAATCGGAGAGGATATTACCAAGTTAAGAGGAAATAAGCTAAATAAATTTAGAAGAGA
>CANQRS010000002.1 GCA_947626295.1 uncultured Clostridia bacterium | reverse complement strand
AATAAAATATCCTAATTGGTCGTAATCTGTAGCACTAGCTGTAATTTCTATTTTCTTTCCTGAAGTATTTTTTATTTCGTCTATTTCTACCTTTTCAGGTATTGAAAACATAATTTCACTCAACAAATTTGGTATTAATTGTCTATAAGTTGATACTTCTTTATTTTTTGCTTCTATTTCATCTAATCTAGCTGTTAAAGATTCATATTTTTCTGTTTTGTTATCCAGTTTTTTCGTATCGTCTTCAACATTACTTATTTGTACTTGCTGTTCAGCATAACGCGCATCAATTTCTGCATTCTTTTTATTTATACCATTTTGTAAAATCATTGAAAAAGCTACAAATACTACTAGTACTAAAAGTATCGCTACAATTCCTCTGACTAACGAGATTTCACTACCTTCTAATCTTCCCGATAAATCTAAATTTATAGTTCCATTTTTTTCTTTTCCGAAGCTTACATCTTTTTTAAGCATTTTCTTTATTTTTTCATTCGTATTTGCTCTTTGGAAGTTAAATTCTTGTATACCAATTCCTAGTCCATTTACTGCTAAGGCTATAGCTGAGTTTACTTCTATGTACTCTTTTGCGTTTATTTGTGACGTTTCTTTGAAAAATCTTGGTCTTAAAATTTCACATTCTGCATCTTGTAAAAATTCTTGGAAATACAAATCGATATTATTTATATTTGCTAAGTTACCTGTTAGGTAAACTTTTTTTATTTTCTTCCAATCTGTTTCTACTATCTTTTGTACCTTTTGTGCTATTTCAAATATAATTGGTATTATATATTGTAAATAGGTTTCATCTGTATCTTCTACATTCTCTACTTCTGCTGTATAAATTGTGGTGTTTTTACAGATTTCATAAGATTTTGAATATGAATTTTCTATTCTATTGATATTATCTAAAATTTCGCGACTTCCAACTCCTAATGTTTCTACTTCATAAATATTTTGATTTATTATAGTTGTTATGGTTGTATGCTCCTCCATATTAACTATAATTTGATTCTCGTTTTTGTTGATTTTTGCTATACTTCCTATTGCAACTGATATTGGAACTATTTTTGCAACTCTATTTCCTTCTAATTGCTCTAGTTGTCTATTTAATTCTATTTTATTAACATAGACGTCCATAGCTCTTATTTTTTCATCTTCCAGTACATCTGGCATTAACGCGTATCTCGACTCAAATGCATTTTTATTGTATTTTTGTTCCTCACAAAATGTTTCAAACTCCGTTTCTACGGTTTGCTCTATATCTTTTTTACTTAAAAGCGCAAAAATATCGAAGTATAGGTATTTTTCATTTGCTAAATTAACACTTATTGGAGTTCCATAGCTGTATGTTTCGTCTATAACTTGCTTAATTTCTCCATTTAGCGTATCAAAAAATTTTATACCATACGCTTCTATCCTTACGTCGTCGTGTTCTCTTGAAACCTTTGCATACTTAATAATATTGTTTTCAATATATATTCCTAAACATTTTTGCATTTTTCTTCTCCTTAGTCTTTTTTTTCTTTTTTCAATTTTTATTTTATATTTTTTTCGTCAAAAAAGCAATAGTTTTTACAAAAATGTAATATAACTGTAATATGTTTGTAACATTTAAGAGTTTTTGTCTATTTTTCGCTATTTTCGTCATTTTAAATTTTTTGTTTTACTTTCAAAATCCTCTCAAATTCATCTCTTTTTTACCTTTCGTTTTAAATACAATATTTGTATAAAATTATTTCATTTTTTATATCAAATTTGTATAAATTATATATATTTGCAAATACTATTATAAACTTTATTAATGAAAGGAATTTATGTATGGAAAGTCCATTAAATACGCAAAAAGATTATGATGAGTATGTAAAGCAAAAATCTCCAAATTCCCCTATTCTAAAAAACTGTTTTAATGCTTTTTGGATAGGAGGGCTAATATGTTCCATAGGACAAGTTATTCAAGATTTTTGTTTATATCAAGGAATTGACAAAGAGCTTTCTGGTACTATTGTATCCATAATTTTAATTGCAATTAGTGCTATTTTAACAGGTCTTAATATATTTAATAAAATAGGAAAAATAGCTGGTGCAGGCTCTTTAATTCCTATAACTGGATTTGCGAACTCCATTGTTGCTCCTTCTATAGAATATAAATCAGAAGGTTATGTAATGGGAGTTGGTGCAAAAATGTTTACTGTTGCAGGACCAGTTCTAGTGTATGGTATTTGTACCGCTATTGTAGTAGGGCTAATTTACTTACTTTTTAATGTACCCGCAACTTTAGTTTAAATAATAATGAAAACATTTCCCCAAAAAAGCATAAAACTAGAGGATTTATAATTTTAAAATCCTCTAGTTTATGCTTTTTTATTGTTTCTTCATTTTTGGCTTTGAAATTAAAGAAGCTATATATCCAAAAAATACTGCTGCTGCAATTCCTCCACTACTTGCTTTTAATCCTCCTGTAAATACTCCCAACAATCCATTACTTTTTACTGCCTCTATAGTTCCTTTAGCAAGATTATATCCAAATCCTGTAATTGGAACTGTTGCACCAGCACCTGCAAAGTCCACCAAATATTGATAAACTCCAAGTCCACCTAGAATAACTCCTAATGTAAGAAAAGTAACTAAGATTCTTGCAGGAGTAAGTTTAGTTTTGTCTATTAAAATTTGACCTACAACACAAATCAACCCTCCAACAACAAAACATTTTAATATCTGTACCCAATCAATACTATTAAAAAATTCCATTTTCTACCTCCAAAATCACTTTTCTATTTCAATACTTATTGCGTGAGCAATACCTGGTATAGATTCACCTTGTTGAGAACTTGTTGCATTCATAAGTGCACCTGTAGCAATAAGCAAAATACGTCTAAGTTTCTGTTCTTTTAATTGTTTAAACAAATATCCAGAAAAAACACTTGCACAACAACCACAGCCACTTCCTCCTGAATGAGTATCTTGTTTTTCTTTATCAAAAATTAGAACTCCACAATCATTATAAACAGAATTAATATTATATCCTGCATTTTTAGATAAATCTGTTAATATATCGCGACCTATATAACCTAAATCTCCAGTTAAAATAGCATCATAATAATTAGGACTTCTCCCTGTATCTTTAAAATGTGTCATTAGAGTATCAAATGCAGCTGGTGCCATAGCAGCTCCCATATTGTTCGCATCTTTTATTCCCATATCAACAATTTTTCCTGATGTAATACAAGTAATATATGGACCATTTCCATCTCTTGAGAGTATTGATGCTCCCGCTCCTGTAACTGTCCATTGAGAAGTCGGTGGTCTTTGATTTCCTAATTCTAATGGGAATCTAAATTGTTTTTCTGAACTACAAAAATGACTTGATGCCGCACAAAGTGCACAATTTATTCCTCCCTCAATAAATACTGATGCTAAAGACATTCCTTCTACAAATGTTGAGCAAGCGCCAAATATTCCGAAAAATGGTATATTAATTTCTCTAAGCCCAAAACTCGAAGATATACATTGATTAAGTAAATCCCCTGCAAAACAATATTCTATTTTGTCAGATGGAACTCCTGATTTTGAGATTACCATATTTACCGTTTCTTTCATTATCTTGCTTTCTGCTTTTTCCCACGTTTTTTCTCCCCACATCTCGTTTTCTAAGCATTGGTCGAAAAATTTTGCTAGTGGTCCGTCAGCCTCCTTAGGTCCAACAATGCAGGCACAGTCTACAATAGTTGGTGGTGTATCAAATTTTATTGTTTGTTTTCCTAATTTTTGCATTTGTTCATATCCTTTCATAATTTTCTAAAAGGTATTATTTGCAAATAAAGAATTTTTATACAAAAATCGTTTTGACAATAAAAAAAATATATATTAACTATGCTGTAGTTAATATATATTTTTTATATGTAAACGAACAAATTATAAATTTTTATTTTTATTTTTTCTCAAGAATGATGGTATATCTAATTCATTTTGCGAATTATTCAAATCTTGGCTAGATGGTATTGAACTAATTTTCTTTTCCCAAGTTTTGGCAGCTGCTTTATCTCCTTTTACTCCATTTACTGAACCTCCATTGTCTTCGTCAAAACCTGTGGCAATAACTGTTATTTGAATTTCGTCCTTCATATTTTCATCTATTACTGTTCCGAAGATTATGTTTGCTTCTGGGTCAACACTTCTTTGAACTAATTCTGCAGCAGTATTTACTTCTTGTAATCCTAAATCTTCTCCTCCTGTAATATTTATTATTACTCCTCTTGCTCCTTCTATAGTTGTTTCTAATAATGGACTTTGGATTGCTTGTTTTGCAGCATCTTCGGCTTTATTTTCTCCAGATGCTCTACCTATTCCCATATGAGCCATTCCTGTATTTAGCATTATTGTTTTTACATCTGCGAAGTCTAGGTTTACTGTTCCAGTAACTGTAATAAGGTCTGATATTCCTTGTACACCTTGTCTTAAAATATCATCAGCCATCATAAAAGCTTCTGTCATTGATGTTTTTCTATCTATTACTTGTAATAATTTATCATTTGGTATTACTATTAATGTGTCTACTTTTCCTTTTAAGCTTTCTATTCCTCTTTCTGCTTGTGCTAAACGTTTCTTTCCTTCAAATGTAAATGGCTTTGTTACTACTCCTATTGTTAATATTCCCATTTCTTTGGCTAATTCTGCTACAGTTGGGGCTGCTCCTGTTCCTGTTCCTCCACCCATTCCAGCTGTAACAAATACCATATCAGCTCCTCTTAATACTTCTGTTATTTCTGTTTTGCTTTCTTCTGCTGATTGGGCTCCAATATCTGGATTTGCTCCTGCTCCTAGTCCTCTTGTGATTTTTTCGCCTATTTGTATTTTAGTATTTGCTTTTGATTTTTGTAATGCTTGTCTATCTGTATTTATTGCTATAAACTCTACATTTTTTATTCCTAGCTCTAACATTCTGTTTACAGCATTATTTCCTGCTCCTCCTACTCCAATTACTTTTATTGTAGCTGTCCCATCTTTCATTATTATATTGTCATCATCAAAATCCATCATTACTAATTTCCTCCCTTTCGTTATAAGCCACTTTAGACTAAACTTTATATATTTTATTACTTATCTTAACTATAAAAAAATTCCTTTATTCTTGATAATGCCGTTTTAAAAACATTTTCTTTTTTGTTTGTATCTATTTTACTTGATACGCTTTTAGCAAATGGTCTTGTTGCTATGTATCTTATTAAAGAATAACAAGTTCTAAATTCTGGTCTTACTGTGTTCATTGCTCTTCCTGTTGATATTTTTACCGGTATGTTTAATGCTATTTTTCCGGCTACATCACTTTTACTTATATTTGTTATTCCTTGTCCTGTTAATACTACATTATTTATTCTTGATTTTATTCCTTGATTTGTTACGTTTTTATTTACTAATGTGAATATTTCTTCTATTCTTGCTTCCATTATTTCTATTAGCTCTGAACTTTTTATTACTTTTTTTCTGTTTTCGTCTTTGCACGTATTTAACATTATTTCGTTATCGTTGTCTATAAATGATTTTAATGCAAAACCATATTGCCTTTTTAATTTGTCCGCTTCTTCCTCTGATATTGATAAAACTAATGCTATATCATTTGTTATGTTATCTCCACCTAGTGGAATTGTATCTGTATATATAAAATTATTTCCCTCAAATACTCCTATATCTGTGTTTCCTGCACCAACATCTAGCAACATTATATTGTCGTGTAATTCGTTTTTGTCTAACACTAAATTTCTTTCTGCTAGTGTTACTGGTACTATTCCATCAATTTCTATTCCTGCTTTTTTGAATATTCCTGTTATTTTTTTTACATAGTCTTTTTCTGCTAATATTACTTGTGCATTTACTGTAAAACTTGAACTTAAATTTCCTACAGGGTCTGTTGTTGTTTTTCCGTCTTCTAGTATTACTTCGTCTACTACTATATCTGCTATTGTACGATTTTCTGGTACTTCTATATCTTTTACCAGTTGTATAGCACTTTGTAAGTCTTTTTGCGTTATCCCTGCATATCTATCTTTTACTTCTTTTAAAACACTATTTTGAACTATTGTTATATATCTTCCGGGTATAGTTATATATGCTGAACTAATTCTAAATCCTATTTCACCTTCGGCTTCTTCTACTGTCTTTAAGATGCTTGAACTAATTTCTTCTTCGTTTACTATTTTGCCTTTTCTTATTCCATTGCATCTGCTTGATGTTGTGCTTAAGATTTCAATTTGTCCAAAGTTGTTTACTTCCCCAAGTATTGTACAAACTTTGGATGTTCCTATATCTATACCTGCTATGACATCACCTACTGCCAAGATAATTCCTCCATTTTTTGTGATTTTTATTACTATATTTATATATTACATTTTTAGACAATTGTCAATAGTTTTTGTAATATTTTTGAAATATTTTTGACATATTGTTGTAATATTTCTCCAATTCAGTCATTTCTTAGCTGCTTTCTTTTATCCTTCCATTCCTGAATTTTGTTTGACCATTTATCTATATAATATTTTCTTATAATTGTCAAATTTATAAACATTCTGCCTACAAATACTACTATTGCAGCCAAATATATATCAATATCTAATTTATTTCCTAAGTATGTTAATAATATTGAAAGTATTGCATTACAGAAAAATCCTGATATAAATACTTTAAAATCAAATTCTCCTTTTAAAACACCTGTAATTCCTCCAAATACTGAGTCAAGTGCTGCAACTATTGCTATTGCTAAATAACTTGAATATGTATATGGTACTATTGGTAAATTTATACCAACTAAAGCTCCTAAAATACAACCTACCATTATAGCTATAAAAATCATTTTTCTCTTCCTTTCTTTTATCTCTTTATTTTTCTTTCATATATTTTGTTGATATTTCATCATTATACTTTGGGATTTCGATTTTCTTTTTTTCTTCAAAATTTATTTCTTGTCCCCAACTCGTTATTTTTTCAACATATCCACCATTTCCTATCAATGAGCTTTTTAGGTAATCTGGCTCACCAATTACTTTAATTTCAAATGGAGATGTTAATCTTTGACCATTTATTCTTACATAAGAGTTATTTATATATGAAAAATATGTACTATTTATAATCCTTTGACCATTTATTGAAATCGCCTCTGCTCCTGCATCTTTTAAATAATTTACAATTACCATTAATTCATCTGCTTTTATTGGCTCTTCTGTATTTTCCGTTTCTTTTAATGTTATAATGATTCCCTTACCTTGCACATCTGTTGTTCCTAACATTAAATTCAAATTGTTTAATTCTTCTTCCAAATTTTCTTTTGTTTGACTATCTGATGATGATTCTTCTTTATATTTATTTAATGTTTCTGTTATTTCTTGACTTTGAGCTTCTGTTTCTTCATATTTTTTCTTCCACGATGCAAGTTGTTCTTGCAATTCTTCTTCTCTCATTGTTTCTATTGATGTTATATCTGTCTGAAATACCATTTTAAATTGCATAAACATTATCATTACTAATATAAAGAAAGTTATTCCTATTGTTATTGCTAATGATTTTTTTCCTTTTTTCATTATTTTTTCACTCCTATTCCTATTTGTCAATGGTTATTATAATTACGATATTGTTTTAGCATACTTAAATGCCATTATTCCAGTATATTTTTGTATATTTATTTTTTTTGATTTTGTTAATGTTGCTTTTAAATTATCTTCTCTTAATAGTTCTAAATATCCGCCTGCTCTATCTAATGTTGTCATTAATTCTGGCATTCCTATTGCTGTTATTGTAAAAGGTGAACTTATTTTTTCTCCATTTACTGTTATTACATTTCCATCACATACTATAGAGGTTGTTCCTACTATTCTTTGATTATTTACTTCTATAGCTTCTGCCCCAGAATTTTTAAGCTCATTTACTATATTTAAAATATCAACATTATGTACTATTAAATCTACCTTAGATAATGTTTTAGAAGTTGCTACCCCGTCTTCTACAGTAATTGTTACGCCTTCTCCTTTAACATCTGTCATTCCAAGTAGCATATTGGCTTCTTTTATTTTTTTCTCTAATTCTTTTAATTCCTCATTATTACTTGTAACACCTGTTCTTACTTTTTCTAGTTCTTTTTGTGCTTTTTGCAATTTGTCGTATGAGTTTTCATATTTTTCTTTCATTTTTAAAACTTGGTCTCTTAATTGTGCTTCATTTTGATTTGTACTTATTGTTGTCCCATTGTTGTTTACTGTTTTTACTTGCACAAATACTCCAATTGTTAATATAAAACACATTAATCCTAATATTAAACTTTGAACTTTTTTGCTCATTTTTCCTCCTTTAATCCTTCCTAAAATATGGCTTGAAGCCTTTATTTAAATCTCCATTTAAGAATATTTTACCTGCTACATCTTTTTTGCTATTGATTATAGTTTGCATATATAACATTTTATTATTTATATTGGTTTCATCGCCTATATAAACTACTTTTTTTTCTTTTTCTAGTTCTAATATATATTCATCATCTTCTATTTGAATTTTGGTTATTAAATTATGCATATCTAAATTTTTTGCACTTTCCATTATTTTTAATATACTATTTAGATACATTATATCTTGATTATCGAGTTTATCTAATTTTAGTAAATCCTCCTGACTTGTGAAAAATCCCTGTATTATAGGTACATTTTTTTTCTCCTTTGAATTTTCTAAAATATTTCCTTTATAGTCTATATATACATAGCTTCCCATTACTTGTATTTGATAGTCAACATTCCTTTCTTTTATACTTATGTGAATAGTTCCTGGTAATTCTCTTTTTACTTTTATTTCTTCTATGTATGAATTTTCTTTTATTTTTTCTTGAATATCTTTTTTAGATGTTCTAAATATGTTTTCTCCGACTCGCAATCCTGATAAACTAATTATTGTACTTGCGTTTACTTTTTCGTTTCCATCTACCACTACTGATTGTATGTTGAATATTGGAGATACAAATGCATACGCTATAGTTCCTGCTATTATAATTAGTAATAAAATTATTTTTAAAAGTTTGGTTGCTTTATTTTTTTTCTTTTTAGGTTGTTTTTTGTTTTTTTGTATGTTTTGTTTTTTCTTTTTTGGCTTTGAATTTGATGATTTGTTTATATTCTTTTTCTTATATGGACTATTATTTATGCCTATTATTATTTCTTCTTCTGGTATGCTCTTTATATTGTTTAGGTTGTTTTTATTTCCGTCCTCATTTTCTTCTTTATTTCGTGTTACTTTTCCATTTATTCTTTTGGCTACAAATACTTGTTTTCCGTTAACTCCTACTTTGCTTGTATCGTCTTCTTCGAAATATAAGAATTCTTTTTTATCCATCAAATTCACCACCTTTTTATGCATCTTATAACATTTTACTATTAATTTTAAAAAATATCAATATTTTCTTCTTATTTTATATTGAAAAATTACAATAGTAATGTTAAAATTACATTACTTTAAATTGAAGGGATTGATATCTATGAAAATTGGAATAGATATTGGCGGAAGTCATATCAGTATTGGTGTTGTAGAAAATGGAAATACAATAACACAAAAAATAGAAAAAGATTTAATTTTACAGCAAAATAAAAAGAATTATATATTTTCATTATTAAAAAGCGAATTACCTAATCTAATTAATAATGAACCTGTAGATTTAATTGGGATTAGTGCACCAGGAATTCCAAATGGAACTACTGTTGAGAAATTAGAGAATTTACAAATCGATAAATTAGATTTTAAATTTTTAGAAGATGAATTTCATACTAAAATAACTACAATAAATGATGGAAATGCTGCTACTATAGCCGAAAAAAAATTTGGAGCTTTAAAGCCTTTTAATAATGGTGTATTTTTGTGCTTAGGTACTGGAATCGGCGGTGGTGCTATAATAGATAATAATCTTTTTACTACCTCTAAAAGTGGTGGATTTGAGATAGGTCATATGGTTATAGAAAGAAATGGTTTGCAATGTAATTGCGGTAAAAAGGGTTGTTTTGAAAAATATTGCGGAATGAAGCCATTTCGTGAACAAATAATTTCAGTAATAGAAAAAAATTCTGGAGACAAAGACTTTTTGCAAAATAAATATCTTAATGATGTTTTAATGAATTATATTCATTATGAAGATGTTCAAAAGATTATTGATGAATATATAAATAATTTAATAATCGGTTTTTCAAATATAATTGATATTTTTGAGCCTGATGCAATTTGCCTAGGTGGTAGTTTTTCTTATTATAAACAATATTTATATGATAAACTCGTAACTGAAATGAATAACCGCAAATATGCTTTTTATAACAATAGCATTCCACAAATTGTTATTGCAGAGTTTAAAAATGATGCCGGTATAATCGGTGCTGTAAATAATTTATAAGGCTGTTACAAAACAGCCTTATTTATTTATTCAAATTCCATATAATTGCTTGGATTAACATATTCTTCGTCTTTTATTAATTCAAAATGTAAATGGCTTTCATCAGATATTTCAAAAGTTGCACTATTTCCTACTGTTCCTATGCTTTGTCCTTGTTCAACTTCTTCTCCTTCAACGACGAACTCTGCTGTTAATAAATTAGAATAAATTGTTCTATATCCATTATCGTGGTCTATAATAACTGTCAATCCATATCTTGGGTCATTTTTTATAGCATATACTTTTCCAGAAGCAGCTGCACTTACTACACTTGTTTTGTCTGCTAATATATCTATACCATTATGAGTTATCCATTCTTTTAATGTGTCTGAATATACCAAAGAATCTTTCGCAAATTCTCTCAAGACTTGTCCTTTTACAGGTGCTTCAAACTTAACTTCTTTTTCTTCTTCTACAACTTCTTCATTTGCTGTTTCTTCTGTTTCTTCTGCTTTTTCTTCACTTTTTTTGTTTGTTTTGCTTTCCTGTTTTTTAGTTGTTTCATTTCTTATAGCTGATGAAATTGTTTGATTTGACGAAGTTGAATTTACGCTTGCTGTATTTGTCGTTGTATTTGTTGTTGTGTTTGTAGTAGTATTTATTATTTGATTTTCAAATTCTTCTTCTGACTCCTCTACACTTTTTCCAATTCGTGTACTTGCACTCTCATAGTCAAAACTTAAATTTTGCACATCTCCATAATCTGTTTCATCATTATCTCTATTTATTAAATATGCAACTATAGAGATGACTAATATTGCAGCACATACTATAGCTATAATAGCAATTTTTTGTTTATTTCCTCTCTCTTCCATAATACCCTCCATTCTAATTCAAGCATTTTAAGATTTTTCTTAAAATTTGTTTAAAACTATTATTTACCTATTTAGAAAATTTATACTAAAAATATTAAAATATATTTTCTAAATCAAATGAATATTTATCCTTTATATGACCTAATGTAAAAATTGCTTTTTCTATTTGTGAATTTGCTAATTCGTAATTTTTAGATTCTATAAAGCTTTTGCAAGAAACAAATTCTGTTTCAAATTTATCTAATTCATTATGCTCTATAAAAATTGACAATTTATTATGATATTCCTTCCATTTATCATAAGTTTCATTTACATTATTTTTCGCATCATCATCACTAATTTTTTGATTTTTTATATCATCACTTAATTGAGATAACTCACCAATTATTTCATTTACTGTTGTATCGGTATATTTTTGAGTTATCACATCTAAAGTAATTATTAAAATTACTATTATTATAGAAATCACTAATTCTTTATACATATTTATACCTTTCTATTTTTTTCTTGACAAAAAATCTGTCCTTTTCCATCGATTGTAACAATAAGTGCCTCCTCTGGATTCATATTGAATTTATTTACTTCTTTTTTTAGCCAACTATAGTCTTTGCCTATTGCCTGTAAATTTTTGTCCATAATTCTCCCATCTATTACCAAATCGTAAGAAATTCCCTCATAATCAGGCATTATTCCAAAGTCTTCTGGTATAGTAGTTCTTTTATTTGGTTTTTCTATTACTGTTATTTGACCACTTGTTTCTAAAATTGCATATTCTACGTCACCTAAATTTTGAATGTTTTGGGCTCTTAATCTTTCTTGTAATTCATTAATTGTAAATCTTTCTTTTATCAAAGCCTCTTCTTGAATCTTTCCCCTATATATTAAAATTCTAGGTTTTCCACATATTATTTGTCTTGCATTAATACTTTTTAAATTTATTAAAGATATCAACAGGTGCATTACAAGTAATCCTAAAATTGGCACTATTCCATTACTAATTGGAGTGCCTGTTTCACTCATAGGGATTGATGCCAAGTCTGCTATCATTATTGATATTGCAAGTTCAAATGGCTGTAACTGACTTATTTCCCTCTTTCCCATAAATCTCATAACTATCAATACAATTATGTATAGTATTATTGCTCTTGCAAAATTTATAAGCATATATTCCTCCTAAAAATTTTTTTCATCAATTCCATTTTTTCCATTATCAAAAAAAATATTCATTTTTTTCTGAATAAAATTAAAATCATTGTAAATAATATTTTTATAGCATTAGAAATATTTTTTCTTTTGTTACAATATTCTTAACCTTTGATTTTTAGAAAATGCTTAAATGAAGGAGGTTGAATTTAATGTCTAATTCTCAAAGTCAGACAAATCAAAATACAGGGAGTACCGCATTACAAGTTGTTGTTAGACTTATAGCAGCTGCTGTAGTTCTAGCAATTACTGCATTTTTTACACCTGGATTTACAATAAATAATATATGGTCTTTAGCTATTGCTGCTGTTGTTTTAACTGTTTTAGACTATTTAATTGCGAAATTCACAGGCATACAGGCTAGTCCTTTTGGTAAAGGATTTATTGGATTTGCTTTAGCTGCCATCATTTTATATGTTACTCAATTTTTCGTTGCAGGTTATTCTATTTCGTGGATGGCTGCTATTATAGGGGCATTAATTTATGGTGTAATTGATTACTTTATTCCTGGTACCCAAAAAATGTAACAAAAAATAGCTTAATATTATGCTTTTTATTGAACATAATACTAAGCTATTTTCCTAATATTTTTCTATTATATTGTTTTCATCTTTATATATATGATTTTCTTTTATTATTCCCCTTACAGAATTAAGCGGATATACATTTGTTTTTTTACCGATTATAGCTCCTGGATTTAATACAACATTTGAGCCTATTTCTACATAGTCTCCTAACATTGCTCCTAGTTTTTTTAGTTTAGTTTCTATTTTTTCTCCGTTGTCTAATTTTATATAAATTTCATCTTTATTTCCTTTTAAGTTTGATATTATGCTTCCTGCTCCTAAATGTACTTTATATCCTAATATTGAGTCTCCCACATAATTAAAATGTGCCACTTGTGTTTCGTTAAATAAAATGCTGTTTTTTATTTCTACCGAATGCCCTACTACTGCATTTTTTCCTACTATAACATTTTCTCTAATATATGCAAATTGCCTAATTTCTGCATTTTCGTCAATTATTGCCGGACCTTCTATTACAACAGTTGGTGCTATTTGGGCTGTTTTTGCAATCCATATATTTTCTCCTTTTTTTTCATATTTTTCTAAGTCTAGCTTTTCTCCTAAATCTATTATTATATCTTTTATTTTAGGTATTATTTCCCACGGATATATTTCTTCATTTAATTTTTCTTTTGCAATTGTTTTTTCTATATTATATAAGTTTTTTATTTTTATTCCTTCCATTTTATATCCTCCCTATTTCTTTTTTACCATTATATTCCATATTTTCAAAATCATCAATAGTTTATTTGAAGATTGACAAAGAATTTTTTAGATGATATAATTTTTTACAATATTACACAAATGGAGGAATTTTTTATAAAATGAATATTAATGATTTAACTGAAAAAGAATTAAACGAATTAAAACAATTTTTAGAAACTCACCCAAAATCGCATTTTATGCAATCTTTAGAATGGGCTAGAGTAAAGCCTGATTGGAAGTCTGAAATTTTAATTGTAAGAAATCCTAAGTCAAAGAAAATTGTTGGTACTATGAGTGTTTTAATAAGAAAAATACCATTTATCCATAAGAATATGATGTATGCACCTCGTGGCTTTGTATGTGACCCACACGATAAAACTACTTTAGATGAGTTAACAAAACAAGTAAAAGCTTTGGCTAAAAAATACAAAGCATTTATTTTTAAAATGGACCCTGATATATCAAATGCTGATGCAGAATTTAAAATGATTATGAAATCACTTGGATATAAATTTATGAAGGATACGGAAAAAAATTCAAGAACTATGCAACCCAAAATTGTTGAGAGAATTAATTTAACAAATAAAACAGAAGATGAGTTATTAAAGTCTTTCAACGAAAAGCATAGATACAATGTACGTCTTTCTTCAAGAAAAGGTGTTACTATAAGAGAAGGCAGTAAAGAAGATTTACCACTTTTTTATGATATAATGAAAACTACTGTAACTAGAGATAAATTTCACGTTAGACCTTTATCTCATTTTGAAAAAATGTGGGACGAAATGGGTAGTGAACATATCAGATTAATTTTTGCCGAATATGAAGGACAAGCCATTTCTGTTGTTTTACCTATCAAATTCGGAAATAAAGTTTGGTATTTATATGGCGGAAGTTCAAATGAACACAGAAATTTAATGCCTAATTATTTACTACAATTTGAGATGATGAAATGGGCGTTAAATACTAATTGTGATATTTATGATTTTAGAGGAGTTTCAGGTGTTCGTGGTCCTAATCACCCTCAATATGGTATATATGTATTTAAAAAAGGATTTAATGGCGATATTATAGAATTTGTTAATTGTTTGACTATAGTATTTAATCCTTTTGTAAATTTTATTTTTAATATTTGTGAATCTTTAAATAATGTAAAAAATAAATTAATAAATAAACTTAAACACCATTAAATTTTTTTAGAAAAGGAGCAAATTATGTCTATTAAAAACGATTCACAAAAAAAAATAAAAAAAGGTTCATTTATGGGAAATGTATTAATAATTATGTTTTCCCAAGTTTTAATTAGAGTTTTAGGTTTAGTTTACAGGATATATCTTACTAATCGTCAAGGCTTTGGAGATGTTGGAAATGCTTTATATAGTGCAGGCTATCAAATCTACTCCCTACTTTTATTGCTTTCCTCTATTGGGATTCCTAGTGCAGTTGCAAAACTCGTTTCCGAAAAAGTTACTTTAGGTGATTTTAAGGGAGCTCACAAGACCTTCAAGCTTGCTTTGTTTGTTGTTAGTTGCGCTGGGTTAATTGGTAGTTTACTTTTATTCTTTGGTGCAGAATTTATTGCAACAGATGTACTTGCAATTCCAGATACTAAACTTACTATTATGGCAATTTCACCTTCAGTATTTTTCGTTGCTATGTCTTCTGTTATAAGAGGATATTTCAATGGTAGAAATACAATGAAGCCTACTGCAAATTCTCAATCTATGGAGCAAATTTTTAAAACTGTTTTTACAATTATTTTTGTAGAAATAGCAGCTTATGTTACTTCTACAAATACTGTTTCTATGGCTGTTGCAGCTAATATGGCTACTACATTTTCTGTAGTTTCTAGCTTTATATATATAGTTTTATACTTTAGAAAGAGAAAGTCATTTATTATTGAAGAAATGAATTCTCAATTTGAGTACAAAGATGAACGCAAAAAAGATATTTTAAAAAGAATTTTATGTGTAGCAATACCTATTTCTTTAACATCAATTATTATTTCTATTAATAAAACTATTGATGCGATAACAGTTCCTAAAGCACTTATGACTTTCCTATCTTATGTTGATGCAACTTCTATATATGGAGTTCTAAGTGGTAAAGTTGATACTATAGGTGGGCTTCCTTTATCTTTTAATACTGCTTTTTCGGTAGCTTTAGTTCCAGAACTTGCCGCTTTAAAAGCCGTTAATGATTATAAAGCTATAGCTAGTAAAATTTCTTTATCTATGTTACTTACAATAATTATTGCATTTCCTTGTACAGTTGGGCTTTGTGTTTTCTCTCAACAGATTTTAGATTTAATCTTCCCTAATGCAAATTATGGCAATTATATTTTATCTGGTTATGCCCTTACTATTGTTTTTACTATGTTAGGTCAAAATATGAATGCTACTTTACAAGGTTTAGGTAAATTAAAAGTACCTGTAATTGCACTTGCTATCGGCTCTATAATAAAATTCTTTGCTAATGTTATATTAGTACCTATTGAGTCAATCGGTATTTATGGAGCAATTATTGGTTCAATTATTTGTTATTCTTTTGTACTTATAATTGAATTATACAGTTTGAAAAAAATGATAAATATAAAATTTGATTTTGTAAAACTTATTCTTAAACCGCTTATAGCTTCACTTATTATGGGTGGAATTTCTTATCTAATCTATATCAGTTTATTACATATTGTTGCTGCAAGACTTGCGACTATTATAGCATTAATTAGTGCAGTAATCATTTATGGATTTAGTATTATTTTCTTAAAGATACTAACAAAAGAAGATTACCTTGATATACCTAAAGGAGATAAAATCTATAAATTAGTTTGTAAAATTGCCCCTAAGCAATATAGTTAACAAAAAAACAACTTCACGAAGTTGTTTTTTTATTGTTTTATTTATATCTACTTAAATACAAATCCATTTTGTCTAAAAATTCTTCATTGCTTTTAGATTTAGTCATTTCACTAATAATTTGTTCTGTAACATCTGCCACAGGTAAATTGTTCATCGCTTTTCTAATAGCATATACTGTTTCAAGTTCTTTTTTAGAAAGCAATAAATCCTCTCTTCTTGTTCCAGATTTATTAATATCAATTGCAGGAAAAATACGTTTTTCTGAAAGTTTTCTATCAAGATGAACCTCCATATTGCCTGTCCCTTTAAATTCTTCAAATATAACATCGTCCATTCTACTACCTGTATCCACTAAAGATGTTGCTAATATTGTCAAGCTTCCACCAAATTCTATATTTCTTGCTGCTCCAAAGAATTTCTTAGGTTTATGTAATGAAGCTGGGTCTATACCTCCAGATAAAGTTCTTCCTGATGATGGTATTGTTAAATTATATGCTCTCGTTAATCTTGTAATGCTATCTAACAATATTACAACATCTTTTCCTTGTTCAACTAATCTCTTTGCTCTTTCTATTACCATTTCAGCTACTTTTACGTGATGGTCTGGTAATTCATCAAATGTTGAATATATTACTTTTCCCTTTATAGAACGTTGCATATCAGTTACTTCTTCTGGTCTTTCGTCAATTAATAATACTATTAATTCACATTCTGGATTATTTGCAGAAATGCTATTTGCTATTTCCTTTAATAATGTTGTTTTTCCAACTTTAGGTTGAGCAACAATCTGACCTCTTTGTCCTTTACCTATTGGAGAAATCAAGTCTATAATTCTTGTTGCATAATGATTTGATGTAGTTTCTAGCCTTAATCTTTCGTTTGGATATATTGGTGTTAATTCATCAAATCTTTTTCTCTTTATTGCCTTTTCTGGGTGTTCCCCATTAACTTCTCCAACAAATATTAATGATGGGAATTTTTCTCCTTCCTTGCATCTTGAAATACCTTTTACCAAATCTCCTGTTTCTAACTTAAATCTCCTTATTTGGATTGGTGATATATATACGTCTTTTGGAGTTGAAAGAAAGTTTTCACCTCTTAAAAATCCGTACCCATCTGGTAATACTTCTAATATTCCTTCTATTATTTCATCTTCTTCATTATTTACTTGATATGATATTACTGATTCTTCTACTTCTAATTCTTCATCTGCCTCATCATCTGCTGCATCATATTTTCTTGCTTTTTCTTCTTCAAAAGAATTTCTTATTGTATTTGTTGCTTGTTCTCCTGTCCCGTGTATTTGTTCTAAAATGCTTATTAACTCTTCCTTTTTTAATTTTGAAATGTTCCTTATATTGTTTTCTTTAGCTAGTTTTTTTAACTCTATTAGTGTCATTTCTTCTAATTTAGACATAAAAAGCCTCCTTCTCATTTCTTAATTATATTAAATTTTTTATTTGTGGGATTTTTTAGAAAAAATACTTTGAATAATTCTTGCGTTATATATTATATCACATATTTTTCCATTTGTGAAGTGTTTTTTACAAAACAATTATTTTGTATATATTATTTTTATATATAAATATTTTATAACATACGAAAAAGCCTTAAAAGTCAAGGCTTTTATATATTAAATTTCATAATTACTTAAGTCTCGTAACATTTGCAGTAAATATTGTCCTTCATTTTTATCTCGTTCATCTTTTTCCAGATTTCTTTTCCCAAAACATACAAATCCATTACTTTCGTAGAATTCTTTCAGTTTAGCTTTATCTTCGCATTCTAAAAACACATATCTTCCGTCCTATATTATTTTGTATTTCCTTTATTTTATTTAACGCCAATTTCAACAAAACATCTCCACTAATTAGTTCATTGTACCCATTATTATAATTTTTACCTAATTGACCTATTAATGGTAAAGCTAATATATATCCCTTATTTTCTTCATTGTATTTTGCATATTTTGCAATCCTTTTTTTCTTAGTTTGGCTTTTAAACATCTCTTTTTTTATAATAGTAGTTTTATTTGATATTGCAAAATATCCTACGATTACATTCTCTTGTTGATATGTTGTTACAACTAAAAATGTTCTTGAAATATCTTGTTTAGAAAATGGTATTGCTTGTTGTTGCAAAAAATATTCTACATCTTTATTTAGCTCACATTTATATGTTTTTAACAATTCATTAGTTTCGTCTATTCCTATATTATTGTAAATATCTATTAAATTTACTATTTTATACGCCATTATTCCTTCTTTTTAAACATCCTTTTAATTGTTTCATTATCTTTTATTTCTTCAACTCTTTTGTCAAGCACTACCTTCTTGGCCTGTTTTTTTTCTGCATTTTCTAATGCCGCTAAAAAGTTGTCTGCTGATTTTTTGTTTTTGATAGTTATATTTTTCAAAAAACTCTTTGTTGCCATATCTATCATCTCCTAATCTTATTATATGTAATATTTACAATAATTATATCATATAATTTACATAATATCAAATAGTCGTATTAATTTTCTTTAGTCTCGATTTTTATTTTATCACATATTTTTCCATTTGTGAAGTATTTTTTTTATTATTCCTTCATATTTCAATGTTTTTTGCTTGAAATCATTGAAAAATCAGCCAATATATGGTATAATATAATTAGATTTTTTTATAAGGAGGAATAAATTATGACAGGATTTTTAATAGTTTTACTTATTATTATTGTAATAATAGCAGTAGCATCTATCAAAGTAGTAAATCAATCTGAAGTATATATTATTGAGAGATTAGGAAAATTCCAAAAAGTAGCTGATGCTGGTCTTACAATAATTGTTCCATTTTTTGACAGAGTTAGTTCTGTAGTTCTATTAAAAGAACAAACAATGGATATACCACCTCAAGGTGTTATAACAAAAGACAATGTTACAATTAACATTGATACAGTTGTATTTTATCAAATTACAGACCCAGTAAAAGCAGTATATGAAATTCAAAATTTGAAAAAAGGTATTGAATATTTAGCAATCACAACTATTCGTGATATCGTTGGTAAAATGGATTTAGACGAAACATTTGGTTCTCGTGATTCTATTAACTACCAATTATGTTCAATTCTTGATGAAGCAACAGATAAATGGGGATGCAAAATTAATAGAGTTGAAATAAAAGATATCAATCCACCAGCTGATATAAGAGATGCGATGGAAAAACAAATGAATGCTGAACGTAATAAGAGGGCATTAATTCTTGAAGCTGAGGCTAAAAAGCAAGCTGATATCACTGTTGCAGAAGGTAAAAAACAAGCTTCTATTCTTGAAGCTGAAGCTGATAAAGAAGCTAAAATTAGACGTGCTGCCGGTGAGGCTCAAGCTATAAAAGAAGTTGCAGAAGCTAGAGCTAAAGAAATTGAAATGGTTTATCAATCTATAATGAGTTCAAACCCAGATGATAAATTGGTTCAATTAAAATCATTAGAAGCTCTTAAAGAAATTGCAAATGGTGATGCAAATAAAGTATTTATTCCTTTTGATGCTACATCTGCTTTAGGAAGTCTAGGGGCTATGACTGAAGTTGCCAAAAAAGGTGATTCAAAAAAATAAATTATTATTAAAAAAGTAAATTGTATATAATGCAATTTACTTTTTTGTTATGTTTATAATCTTCTATGACAACCTCTTACGAAGCCTGTGCCATAATTATTATTTTTATATGGAATAAAATTTGCGGTAACAGCCACATTTCCTCCTGGTGCCGAATTTTCTGTAGAAAAATTATCTGTATTTATTAGAGGTAAATCATTAGTAGAAATTGCATTATTTTCTCTATTACAACAACCTTCTTCATTATTATTGTTGTTATTATCATTATTGTTACAAATTATATTTCTTATACATCTTCGTAAGCTAGATATTGATGATACTATATAAGCTGTTATAAATGCTAATAATGAGTAAATTATTGTTGCTACTAACGCTGGTGCCAAATCATCTGAAAAAGCAGCAAATGCTACTATAAGATATATTGCAAAAAATGTAATACTTACTAATATTGGACTTCTTAATATTTTTTGTAATACTATAGCCAAGAGGATTGTCGCAAGTGGTAGTGCAAAATATATTAATAAATTCATAATTTTTTTCTCCTTTTGTAGTTTATTTGTATATATTATGAATTTATTTCTAAAAGTGTGAATTGTTTATATAGTATTATTATTTAATTCATTTTCAATATGATTCTCTACACTATTTGTTGATGTACTTTCTGTTTCATCTAAATTTGCATTCATCATACTTGACATAAAAAATAATGTAACTATAGTTAATATAGATACTACATAAGCATATATTTTTTCTTTGTTTACAACTAAAAATAAATTTTTCAAAATAAAAACCTCCAGTAATAGTCTTACTTAATTATATGACTATTACTGAAGTAAAATGTTAATTATTTACTTGTTTCATAACTTCTTCTGCAAAATTTTCTTCTTTCTTTTCTATACCTTCACCTTTTTCAAATCTTGCAAATTCTATAATTTCAGCATTTTTTGTTTTTAATAAATCTGATACCTTCATATCTGGATTTTTTACAAATTCTTGGTCAACTAAACAAATTTCACTATAGAATTTTCCAATTCTTCCTTGAACTATCTTTTCTGCTATTGCTTCTGGCTTTCCTTCGTTCATTGCTTGAGCTTTTAAAATTTCCATTTCTTTGTCTAGTCTTTCAGCTGGTACAGATTTTTCGTCTAAAAATTCTGGCTTTGCAGCAGCTATTTGCATACATATATCTTTTGCTAATTCATTATCTGCATTTTTCATATTTACTAAAACTGCTATTTTTCCATCTCCGTGTATATAATTTGAAATTATTCCATCTGTTGTTTCAAATCTTACAAATCTACGAATGTTCATATTTTCTCCGATTTTTGCAACTTTTTCTATTAATACTTCTGAAACTTTTTTTCCTGCTTCTTCTATTGATTCTTGCTCCATTAAAGCTTCTACATCTTTTGGATTATTCATTACAACTTGTTTTGCTAAAGTTTCAACAAATTTTCTAAATTCATCATTTTTAGCAACAAAATCTGTTTCTGAATTAACTTCAACTAATGCTCCTGCTTTTTGATTTTCTGATATATATGCTAATACTAACCCTTCGGCTGCTACTCTGCTTGATTTTTTTGCTGCCTTTGTTATTCCTTTTTCACGAAGATATTCTATTGCTTTTTCCATATCTCCATTTGTCTCAGTTAATGCTTTTTTGCAGTCCATCATTCCGGCACCTGTTCTCTCTCTTAAATCTTTTACCATTGTTGCTGTTATCATTTTATTTTCCTCCTTACAAATAATAAAATACATATTTAATATTTTTTTATTTTTCTTCTTCTTCGCTTGCAACTACTTCTTCCATAGTTTCAGCTTCTGTTTCAGCATTTTCTATAATGCTTTCCATTGTTTCTTCTTCATTTTTTATTTCAAAGCTTTCTCCTTGATTTCCTTCTATGATTGCATTTGCCATAACATCAGTAATTAATTTTACAGACCTTATTGCATCATCATTTCCAGGAATTGGATAATCTAAAACTTCTGGATTACAATTTGTATCTACTATTCCTACTACAGGAATATTTAATTTTTGTGCTTCTTTTATTGCATTTGATTCTTTTTTAGGGTCTACTATAAATAGAACTTCTGGAATTTTTTCCATTTCTTTAATTCCACCTAAATTTGCTTCTAATTTTTCTAATTCTTTTTTTAGATTAATTACCTCTTTTTTAGGTAATACATCAAAAGTTCCATCTTCTTGCATTGCTTCAATATCTTTTAGTCTTTGAATCCTTTTTCTAATTGTTCCAAAGTTTGTAAGCATTCCACCTAACCATCTTTGGTCTACATAGTACATACCACATCTTTCTGCTGCTTCTTTTATACATTCTTGCGCTTGTTTCTTTGTACCTACAAATAGAACTTTCTTTCCTTCTTCTGCTTGACTTCTTAAAAATTCATAAGCCTCATCAATCTTTTTTGATGTTTTTTGTAAATCGATAATGTGAATCCCATTTCTAGCTTGGAATATATATTCCGCCATTTTTGGGTCCCATCTTCTTGTTTGATGTCCGAAATGAACACCTGCTTCTAGTAATTGTTTCATTGCAACTACTGCCATTTTTTATTCCTCCTTTTTGTTTTTCGTCCATAAAGTTCTTTGTATATCAAGACCTTATATGGCACTACTTAATATACTCCCTTTATGTGTTTTTTTAACAGATAATAGTGTATCATATTTTTTATGTAAATGCAAGCTTTTTTGTCTAATTTTTCCTAAAAAATGAAACAATTTGCAAATATTGCAAATTGTTTCATTTTATTAATACATTCCTCCCATATCAGGCATAGCCCCTTCTACATTATGGTCACTATGGCAACATTTATTTTCTGGTGCATCTGTAACTAAGCTTTCTGTTGTAATAACCATAGATGCTATTGAAGTAGCATTTTGTAAAGCACTTCTTGTAACCTTTGTTGGGTCTACAATTCCTGTTTTCTTCATATCAACATATTGTTCTTTTGCAGCATCAAATCCAAAACCTATTTCGGCTTTTCTTACATTTTCAACTACAACAGCTGGCTCTAATCCTGCATTTTTTACAATTTGTTTTAGAGGCTCTTCTAATGCCTTTAATACTATTTCTGCTCCTAATTTTTCTCCTGCCTCTAATTTCTTTACCAAAGCTTCTACTTGAGGGATAACATTTATTAATGCAGTTCCTCCACCTGCAACAATTCCTTCTTCAACTGCTGCTTTTGTTGCAGATAATGCGTCTTCAATTCTTAACTTTTTATCCTTCATTTCTATTTCTGTTGCTGCTCCAACTCCTATTACTGCTACTCCTCCTGCAATTTTAGCTAAACGTTCTTGTAAATTTTCTTTATCAAATTCACTCTTTGTTTCTTCTATTTGAGCTCTTATTTGTTTTACTCTTTCAGCTATTTTGTTTTTATCTCCTGCACCATCAACAATGATTGTATTTTCTTTTTGGATTTTTACTTGCTTTGCTCTTCCTAATTGTTCTATTGTAGTTTCTTTTAATTCTAATCCTAATTCTGATGTTATTACTTCACCACCTGTAAGAATAGCAATATCTTGTAACATTGCTTTTCTCTTGTCTCCAAATCCAGGAGCTTTTACTGCTACTACATTTAGAACTCCTCTTAATTTGTTTAATACAAGTGTTGATAATGCTTCTTGCTCAACATCATCACATATTATTAATAATTTACCAGATTGTTGCATTATTGTTTCTAATAAAGGTAATATTTCTTGTATATTACTTATTTTTTTATCTGTTATTAATATATATGGATTTTCTAAAATTGCTTCCATTTTTTCTGTATCTGTTACCATATATGGTGATACATATCCTTTATCAAATTGCATTCCTTCTACAACATTTAATTCAGTTTGAGAAGTTTTTGATTCTTCTATTGTTATTACACCATCTTTTGATACTTTTTCCATTGCATCTGCAATTAAGTTTCCTATTTCTACACTATTTGCTGAAATGCTTGCAACTCTTGAGATATCATCTTTTCCATTTACTGGTGAGCTTATTTCTTTTAATGCTTTTACTGCTACATCTGTTGCTTTGTCCATTCCTCTTTTTACTGACATAGGGTCTGCACCTGCAGCTACATTTTTTACTCCCTCTTTTACCATTGCTTGAGCTAAAACAGTAGCTGTTGTTGTTCCATCTCCTGCAACATCATTTGTTTTTGTAGATACTTCTTTTACTAGTCTTGCTCCCATATTTTCAAATTTGTCTTCTAATTCTATTTCTTTTGCTATAGTTACACCATCATTTGTTATTAATGGTGCTCCATAACTTTTATCTAATACAACATTTCTTCCTTTTGGTCCTAATGTTACTTTTACAGTATCTGCTAGTTTATTAACTCCTACTAATAAACTTTTTCTAGCATCTTCACCAAATTTTATTGTTTTTGCCATCTTAACATAACTTCCTTTCTATTATTTTTTATTTATTCTACTATTGCAAGAATTTCATCTTGTTTTACTATTATGTACTCCTCACCTTCATATTTAACTTCTGTTCCTGCATACTTACTTACAATAACATTGTCTCCTTTTTTTACATCCATTTCTTGGACTACACCATTCTTTTTTTCTCCTGGTCCAACCTCAATTACTTCTGCAATTTGTGGTTTTTCTTTGCTTGAACCTGCTAAAATGATTCCACTTTTTGTAGTTTCTTCATTTTCTTTCATTTTTATTAAAACTCTATTTCCTAATGGTTTTATCATAAAAAATCCCTCCTCTTATTTTAGCACTCTTTGTTATCGACTGCTAATATATTATACCCTTTTTTTCAAATTGTCAATACTTATTTTAAAATTTAATTAAATTTTTCTTTTATACTATTTACAATAGCCTGCATATACAAATCTGAATGCTTTGTAATATTTTTCAAATCTTTATCTATACTCATATATCCTAATTCTATTAAATATCCTTCCGTACCAACATTTGAATTACAATACTTATTTGCACTATATATTTTATTTCTTCCATCTACAAAGGCATTTGTTATAATTCCTCCAATTTCCCTAATTACATATAAATATGGTGTAGATGTAGTAATTTCATAAGGTTTATATCCGCTTTTTTTAGCACTACTTTCAAATGACAAAATATCAGCATTTGTAAAGTTCCTAACATACACACCTTCATCTTGTTTATATGCTGTTAATGATGAATATGATGTATTTGCCGTTTTTACAATATTTTTTGCTAAAAGTTTAGCAAAATCTAAATTACATTCTGATGGCGCATATACTTCTACTCCACCAGACGAAAGTTTAGCTGAGTTACTATTCAAATGCAATGATATTAATATTTTTGAATGTGCTTCATTAATTATAGTTATCCTTCCATCATCATCATACATATTATAAGCAGTATTTGTATCTTCAGGTAATTTTTCATCTCTTGTTAAAAGAACTTTATAGCCTGAAGCTTCTAACTTATTTTTTAATATCATAGCTGCATTTAATACTATATCTGCTTCACTATTTTTTCCATTAATTGCTCCACTATCTTTTCCTCCGTGTCCTGGGTCTATTACTATATCATAAACATCTTTTGGAAGTTCACTTGCTTTTGATACTTGAATTTGCATAAAGGGTATGTTTTCGTAAGTATTAAAGCCTATATCTATTTTATTATTACTTTCATTTTTGGTTACAGTATAATATGTAATATTTTTATAATCTGTTTTATTTTCTAACGAATAATATTTTTCTTCATTGTTAGAAAAAACAACTTTTAATAAAAAGTAGTATTGTTCTATTTCTAATTTTTCTAAGTCTAACCCTGTATTTATCTCCTCTATTGTAGAAAATGCTAATACTCCATTTTTATAGCTATAATCTGATTCTAATATTTGTTCTTCTCCTTTCAAATTTTTTATAATTACACTAGCTTTTGATATTGATATTTCAGAGATTTTTGGAATTTCCACAGTTCCTTCTATATTAAAATGAGTTCCATAAACTATATATTTTGTAACATCTACATATTCACTTTTGCTTACATTTTCAAAGACTTCTCTCATTTGCAATGATGTACTATCTTTATTACTTACAAAATCTTTAACTTTTATATATATTAAACATATCATCAATATTACAAATAAAAATATTATCAATTTTATCTTAAAACTTTTTTTCTTCTTCATAGCCTCCTCCTTGCTTTGATACATATTTTATACTATTAACTAACATTTTTCAATATTTTTCCTAAAAACAGTGATAATGTTTTTTTCGTATATTTTGACAAATAAAATTCCATACTAATATTATATTTTACTTTTAAGGAGCATAAAATGTTAGTAACAGTAATTTTGCAAAGTCAAAAAAAGGGCGAAATAAATAATTTTTTAAGTAAATTTTACAATACAAATTTAGATATTGAAAATCATCTTAAATGGAAAAAGGAATATAAAAATCCTATTGAAATTTCTGATATAATTGGTACTTATATAGATAATAAAGATATTTTTGAGTTAACTATGTGGATTTGCCTTGATAAAGATGTTTTTATAAATATAACTGAAGCTAATGCTAATGATGTAATTAAATATCTCTTTGAAAGATATCCTTATTAAAAGGGCAAAACTATATAGCTTTACCCTTTTTATTTTATTCATTATTTTCTGTATCTTCATCTGTTTTTGTTTCTTCTGAATTCTCATTTTCATTTATGATTTCTGGTACTTGAGCTTCTTCTATTTTTTCTTCTGGCTGCTTTGCTCCACAGAATTGGCAAAATTTAGCATATTTATCTATAACATTTTTACAGTTTACACATTCTCTCATATCTGATAATGCTAAAATTTCTTTTTCATATTCTTTTATTTCATCAGATAATTCGTTTATTCTTTTTAATTCTTCGTCAATATCATTTTTGATATTTAGTTCTCCATCTAAAACGTACTTTTGATATACCTTTTTTCCTATTTCTGTATATACATCTTCAATTTTTGATTTTTTGTCTCCTATTTTCATTTTTAATTTTGTTTCACTTGCTATTTTAGATGTTTTTTCAGCTGCTGTTTTATATGTAGCTGAAGCTTTTTTTCCTAATTTTTCAAAAAATTCCATTTTATTCACATTCCTTTCTTTTGTTGAAATATTCAACATTATACATTTATTATTATATATTATGTAATGATTTCTTTCTTTTTATACTTTAGTCTTCCATCTTTTTCTCTCTTGTCATTAATGTTCTTATTGCTTCTTCAGGCTTTAATCCTTCATATAATATACCATATACCGCATCTACCATTGGCATTGATATACCATATTGCTGACTTAATTTTTTTGCCACTTCTATATTGTCTATACTTTCAACAGTCATTCCTATTTCTTTTTGTGCTTCTTCTATTGTCATTCCTTGACCTATAAGTTTACCAGCTTTTCTATTTCTACTATGCTCACTCAAACAAGTAACTATTAAATCTCCTAAACCGCTTAGCCCATATAATGTTTTACTTTCTCCGCCCATTTCCATTCCTAATCTTCTAATTTCGGTTAATCCTCTTGTTATAAGAGCTGCGAAGGTATTATCTCCATAACCTAATCCTGCTATAACTCCTGCACAAAATGCTATTATGTTTTTCAAAGCTCCACCTAATTCTACACCTTTTACATCATAAGATGAATAAACTCTCATATTTTCATTCATAAATGTATCTTGAATTAGATGTTGTATTTCTTCTTCTTTTGATGCTACAACAAGTACAGTTGGTATTGCTATAGATACTTCTTCTGCGTGACTTGGTCCAGATAGTACACCGATTCTTGCCTCTGGCATTTCTTCCTTTATAACCTCGTCAAGTGTTAATATTGTATCTTTTTCAATTCCTTTTGAGCATATTATTATAGGTTGTTTTTTACAATCAACGTATTGTTTATATTTCTTTACTGTATCTCTTGTAAACTTTGATGGTGTTACGTGTAATATAAAGTCTGCCCCATCTATAGCTTGTTTAAAATCTGTTGTACATTCTATTCCTTCTGGTATTGTAACTTTGGGTAAAAATTTGCATTTCTTTTGCTCATTTATCATATTTGCTTCTTCTTCATTAAATGACCACAAATTTATTTTATTTCCTGTACTTGCTAAGTGAATTGCAAGTGCTACTCCCCAGCTACCACTACCTATTATTGCAATTTTTTTCATATTTGTTTCCTTTCCGTTTTACTACATTTTGTTTTTAAAACTTATTTTATTTTCTGTTCCATCTAATATTCTTTTTAGATTTTGTCTATGATTAAATATCACTAATAGTGCTAATATTAAACTATATACAAAATATTTTATTCCTGATGATGGTACGATAAAACTTTCACCAATAAATAAAGTTAATATTGGAAATAATATTGCTGCTCCTACTGCTCCCATAGATACCATTTTACTAAATATGATTATAACTAAGGCAAACACTAAACATATTAATCCTATTTTCCAATTTGTTACGAGTAAAACTCCTAAGGCTGTAGCAACACCTTTTCCTCCTTTAAATTCAAAAAATATTGGGAAAGTGTGTCCTAAAATAACAAATATTCCTGCTAATTGTATTAATAGAGCTTGGTCAGCATCTTTTATGATTTTTCCTGCTATAAAAGCTATTAATACTGAAATTACTCCTTTTAGTATATCACATAATAAAGTTAATGCTGCTGCTTTTATTCCAACACTCCTTAATACATTTGTTGTTCCTGCATTTCCGCTTCCCTTTTCTCTTACATCAAATCCAGCCATTTTTCTACTTATTATTACCGAAAAATTTATGCTACCTATTGCATAAGCAATTATTGAAACTACTATATATACTGTCATATCAATTCCTCCTTTTTTATTGCTATCGTTATTATATTATATTTGTATTTATTTATCAATAGAAAATACAAAAATTAGTTTACATTGGTTCTACGTGCACAATAGTATTATATACATTATTTAATTTTGACACACTTTTTTCAAGTGAATCTGCCAAACTATGACTTTTAAATGTTGTCATATTCCCATCTACTCCTATTGTTATAAAAATCATATATTTATATCCCACAGGTGATGAATAAATATTTATAACTTTTTTTATTTCTTTATAATTATTCGCGATTGTCAAAATTAAATTCTTAGTATTTTCATCTACAGAAATATCCATTAATACATTATAGCTTTCCATAAAAATTTTTATACCTGTATATCCAATCCATAAAGAAATTCCTGTACCTACAATACTATCAAATAAATACCACCCTTTTATACTAAGCAATGTAGATATTAAAGTAAATGTTGTTATTATACAATCGTTTCTATGGTCACTAACATTTGCCCTTAAAAGCACATTATCTACTTTTTTTGCCACAGAATTACTATACAAAAATAATGCTAATTTAATTATTATTGTTATAATACAAACTATTATTAATGTATATGAAAATATTAAATTACTTCCAAATATTATAGTTCTTATAGAGTCATATAATAATTTGAATGCTACCATTATCATTGATACACCAATAAACATAGAAAAAATATATTCTGCTTTTCCGTGTCCAAAATTATGGTCAGCATCATTAGGCACACTAGAAATTTTATTGCCTATAAAAGTCATTATTGATGCAAATATATCTCCAGCACTATTAAATGAATCTGCAATCATTGCCTGACTATGTGTTGTTACCCCTATAATTCCTTTAATAAACAACAAAAATAAGTTTCCTATAATTCCTAAAATTCCAACTTTTTTTGTTTTATCAAAACGAACATTATCCATAATATCTTTCCTTTATATATTCATTATTTCTTTTTCACTTAAATATCTCCAGCTTCCAATTTTTAAATCTTTTACATCTATGTTTCCAATTTTACTTCTATGTAATGAAATTACTTTTTTATTTACTGCTTCACACATTTTCCTTATTTGTCTGTTTTTTCCTTCAGATATGACTATTTGAAGCCTTGAATAATTTTTTTCTTTGTCTATCTTTAAAATTTTAACTTTAGCAGGTTTTGTAATATATCCACCTTCTATTTCAACACCATTTCGCAATTTTTCAATATCTTCATTTTCCACAATTCCTGATACAGTTACATTATATGTTTTGTTTATTTCATTTTTAGGATGTGTTAGTTTATTTACAAACTCACCATCATTTGTCAAAATTAATGCTCCTGATGTAAACATATCTAATCTACCAACCGGTACTATTCTTTGTTTAACTTTTACTAAATCTAACACTGTATCTCTATTAAATTGGTCCTTAACTGTTGTTACATATCCTATTGGTTTATTTAATAAAATATATACTTTTTCTTCTGGCAATTTTACTACTTTTTTATTATATTTTACTTCGTCTTTTTCCGTTACTTTTGTTCCCAATTCTGTTACTACTTTACCATTAACTTCTACTTTTCCATTTATAATTAATTCTTCACATTTCCTTCTTGATGCAATACCACATCTTGCTAGATATTTTTGCAATCTTTCTTCTGCCATATTTTATTTCCCTTCTATTAAATTTCGTTATCCAATTCATCTAATATTTCTTGGAAATATTTTGGTATTTCCGCTTCTATATGAATTTTTTTTCCTGTAGTTGGGTGCCTAAATTCTAAGCTTTTTGCGTGTAAACATTGTCCTTCAACATTCCATTTATTCTTTCCATTTGAATAAACTTCATCACCTATAATTGGATATCCTATTTGTGATAAATGTACTCTTATTTGATGTGTTCTACCAGTCTCTATATTAATTTTTAACAATGTACAATCATTATATCTCTTTAAAACTTCAAAATGAGTAATTGCTTCTTTTCCATTTCTATCTACTGCCATTTTCTTTCTATCTTTTTTACTTCTAGCTATAGGCATATTTATTGTTGCTTGATTTTCTTTTACTCTACCTCTTACTAATGCTATATACGTCTTTTTTATTTCGTGATTTTTTAATTGTTCACTTAAATTAATATGAGATTTATCGTTTTTTGCTATTATTATAGCTCCTGAGGTATTTTTGTCTAATCTATGAACAATTCCTGGTCGTATTTCTCCACCTATGCCAGAAAGTGTATCTTTACATATAGCCATTATTGCATTTACTAATGTTCCGTCTGGATTTCCATTTGCGGGATGTACTACCATTCCCTTTGGCTTATTTACAACTATTATATCATTATCTTCATATATAACTTCTATTGGTAAGTTTTGAGCTTTTAATTCAATTTCTTTTGCAGGTTCTTGTTGTATTAATACTACATCTCCTTTTTGTACTCTATACGAAGGTTTTGTAAAATTCCCGTTTACAGTGATTTTTTGTTCTTCTATAAGTCTTTGAACCGTTGTTCTTGAATATTGTTCAACTGTTGATATATACGCATCTATTCTTTTATTTTCTTCATTTTCTACTATTAGCTTTTTTTCCATTTTTCTCCTTTATCCTCTCCATTGTATAACTAGTCATAAGTGCTGCCATTCCTATCCACATAACCAGTATATATATATATGCTAAATTTAATGTTGTAAATTGGGGGATTTTTATATAGTTTATTACACTCCCATTCCAAATTCTATCTATTAAATTACTTGCTACTCCTGCTATTGCAAAACTTAATACGAGTTTATTTTTTAATTTTATATATACATTATTGCTTCTTATATATCTAACTAAGAATAAAATCATTAATAAATTTATTGCTATATATATAACATTATCTTCAGATGTAACATCTTTTTCTGCTGATATCTCCCACCCATTTGAAAATATTAATTCTGTATCTGCATTGATTATATAGATTTTTAATATTTGGTCTATTAATACTAACACACATATTAGTATTAATACTATATTTTTTTCTTTTTTCATATTCAAAATTCCTTTTTCTTATTGTTTCTTACCTTATTTTACTATATTAAATAGATTTTTTCAATATTTATTTACATATAAAAATGTGAGATTTTTATAATCTCACATTTTTATTTTTATAATACATATCTTTTAATTAATACAATTCCTCCTGCTAATACAACTAATATTACTAATGTACCACTTACATATTTAAGTATATTTGTTACAAGTCCTGTTTTTATTGATAATAAAACTTGTGCATCATCAATGTCGTCTTCATTCTGTGCTTTATTTCCTGGAATTGAATCTCTATCGTGTACTCCCCATTGGTTTTTGTCTTTAGAGATTTCAGCAACATTTGTTTTTACTCCTAAATTCTTACTTCCATTTATCCATCTAAATACTACTGTTACTGTAGCACTTTCTCCTGGTTGTAATAATTTATCTTTTAATAAATCTGTTGTGATTACTCCATCTTCTTTTTCCTTCCAGCCTTTATTATCTTCAGAATAGAATTTTAATCCGTTTGGTACATAATCCGTTATTTCTGTAGCATATCCTTCTATTTCACCTTCGTTTGTAATTTTTATTACATATTCAAATTTTACAACTGTAGATTTTAATCTCTTTTTGTTTATTTCTACTTTAGGTACAATATCTGTATCTGCTCCAGTATTTCCTGTTTTCGTTGTAGTTGTTGTTCCATTATCTGTTACTATTACTTTTGATACATATTTTAATAATGCTAAATCGAATATTTCTTTTTTATTTTCTATTTGATTTGGTATTAATTCTATATCTTCGATATAGCTATCTTTATTTAATACTACTTTTATTGGCTCTTTTATTTCAGTATATCCTTCCAAAGCCTTTGTTTCTGCAATCCAATATTCTGTTCCTTTTTCACTAGAATTATATTCATAAGTTCCATTTTGCGTTTTATTGTTTTCATCATCATTTGCATCTTCTCCATATTGCAAGTTTGTAAATCTTACTATTCCGTCTTTTTCTGATGATGCTGTTGCCAATTCATTTTGCTTATTTTTCGCATCTTGTTCATTTGCATATATTGCAAATTCTACTCCTTCTAATGCAACCTTTTTACCATTTTCATCATAATACTTGAATAGTGTTACTCCTCCTGTATGTACTTCTGGAGTTTCTGATTTCTTTTCTTCTTTTATATTTGACCCATTTGTATATTCTAGTATTGCTTGGTTTTCTACATCTACTCCCATTTGAGCAAGTAGTTTTCCATCTTCATCTTTTGCAAATTCTGTTTTAAATCTTATTTCTATTATTCCTTCTTTATTTTGCTTTAAATTATCTGATATTTGTTTAGTATCATTTATAAATATAACGCTCAAGTGTCCTGAATTTGTTTTTTCTTGTACTCCATTTTCATTTTCTTCATAAGATAATATATAATCTGTTCCTTCTTCTAATGTTGTTTCTCCTATTTTTACAACTACATTTTCTTCTCCTAAGAAGTTTAGTCTATAATCTATATCATCTTCAACACTATATTCTTTATATTTTTCTATATCTCCAGGAATATTTACTGTTACTACCCATTCTTGTTCTTCTTCTCCATTATATCCTGAATCTTGATTTTCCACATCTTTTACGCCTTTGTGGATTTCTGGCTCTTCGTAATCTTTTACTTCTACATAAATATTTCCGTCATCATTTAAGTAAACTGTTGCGTCTTGTGTTTCCATTACATTGCCTTCACTATCTAAAACTGTATAGTCTACTGAATCAACTTCATATTTAGTTTCATCTTCTGAAATTCTTTTATTTACTGTTATATTAATTATTCCATCAAATTCACAATACTTATCTGGAGCTTGTGTTTCTTGTACCATATAAGTATCACTTTCTGATACATTATCTCCATTTATTTTAACATCTTCAGCTATTGTTAATCTTCCTGTTACTTCAACTTCTTCTGCCTCTTCTAGTGTTTGTGTTCCTTTTGCTACCTTAAATTTAGCTTTTTCATTTAATTGTTCTCCATCTTTGTCTTGTTTTACTAATATAACATTATAAGAACCTTCTATTTTTTTGTTTTCTATTTGATTTTCTATTAATTCTATATCTTCTATATAGCTGTCTTTATTTATTGTAACTTCTATTGGTGTATCTATACCTACATATCCATCTAATGGCGCTATTTCTGAAATCCAATATGCAGTTCCTTTTACACTAGAATCATACTCATAAGTTCCATCTTGAGTTATATTGTTATCATCATCATTTGCATCTTCTCCATATTGTAAATTTAAAAATCTTACTATTCCGTCTGCTTCTGATGTCGCTGTTGCTAATTCATTTTCTTTATTTATAGCATCTTGTTCATTTGCATATATTGCAAATTCTACTCCTTCTAATGCAACTTTGTCTCCATTCTCATCATAATATTTGAATAATGTTACTCCTCCTGTATGAACCTCTGGAGTTTCTGATTTCTTTTCTTTTTGAACTTTAGACCCATTTGTATATTCTAGTATTGCTTGGTTTTCTACATCTACTCCCATTTGAGCAAGTAGTTTTCCATCTTCATCTTTTGCAAATTCTGTTTTAAATCTTATTTCTATTATTCCTTCTTTATTTTGCTTTAAATTATCTGATATTTGTTTAGTATCATTTATAAATGTTATTTTTAATGTTCCAGAATTTGTTTTTTCTTGTACACCATTTGCGTTTTCTTCATAAGATAATATATAATCCGTTTTTTCTTCTAATGTTGTTTCCCCTATTTTTACAGTTACATTTTCTTCTCCTAGGAAGTTTAATCTATAATCTATATCATCTACAACTTCATATTCTTTATATTTTTCTATATCTGATGGGATACTTGTATTTATTACCCATTCTTGTTCTTCTTCTCCATTATATCCTGAGTCCTGATTTTCCACATCTTTTACACCTTTGTGGATTTCTGGCTCTTCATAATCTTTTACTGTAACAAAAATATTTCCTTCATCATTTACATATACTTTAGCATCTTCTGTTTCCATTGTATTTCCTTGTTCATCTACAACTTCATAATCTGCTGATTTTACTTCATATTTTTTGCCATCTTCAGATATTCCTTTATTTACAGTAATTTTGATTATTCCTCCAAACTCACAATATCCATCTGGAGCTTGAGTTTCTTTTATTGTATATATATCTTTTTCAGATACATTATTTTTATTTATTTCAACATCCTGTGCTATTATTAAATGTCCTGTAACTTCAACTTCTTCTGCCTCATCAACATTTTGTGTTCCTGTTGCAACTTTAAATTTAGCTGTTGAATCCAATTCTTCTCCATCTTTATCTTGTTTTATTAATTGCAAATTATACTTTGCTTTTGCTCTAACAATTACTTTTTCAAAGTCATCATCATCTTCTTGACCAGGAATATATTCATCATTTTCTTGTTTATTTATTTCCTCATCTTTATATCCAGGTACATCATCAGGTTTATTAAAATTGTCTTGTTGAGAATCACGGTCTTTTTCTCTAGGTCCTTTTTCATCTGCATATTTTGTTATTTCCGCAATATTTGTCAATTTTGCATTTTCTAGCACATTCTCGTTTACTTTACATATTATTTGTACATCTGCACTATCAAGTTCTCCCCCATTAAATGCTAATAACTTTCTATTTTCCAAAGCTGTAGTTCTTACTTCTCTTGTTTTTGGATTATAAGTCCATTTTGAATTTATGCTATTTATATAAGAATCTGTAGAGTCTACAAAGTCAAGATATTCTGGCAATATATCTACAATTTCCTTAGCATATCCATCTATATCACCTTCATTATATACTCTTATTGTATATAATATATAATCTCCCACATCTACTAACAAAGGTTGTTTAGAGTGTTTATACTCAGCTGTCGTTTCTATTTCTCCATTTTCTTTTTCTTCATTTAATTTTGATACATCTTCTTGTGGAGCTCTATTATATTCTGATGTTGTTCCTTCATCAAAATCTTTAGTACTACTTACTTTTGATATATATTTTCTTAATGCTAAGTCAAATGTTCTTACTTTTATATTATCATAATCCTCATCATCTTCTTTATATTTTGGATAATCTGGGTTATCATCATAAAAGTCATCTTCTTCGTCATCTTTGTTCCAATCTTCCGGCTTTGAATCTCTATCATTTACTGGCTTTTTATCTTCATCTAAATCCTCTGTTATTGCTGCTTCGTTTCTAACAATTTTCTTAACATCAGTTGTTATTACTTTAAACTTTATTGATACTTCTTTAGAGTCAAGTTTTTTGCCATTAAATGCTTTTATTAATTTATCTTCTGTTGATAAATAATTAGTTGATACTGTTTTTCCTCCTTCATCAAGTGTCCAACCCATTTGATTATTATACTCAATCGCTTCTCTATCTGCTTGTGTTGTTCCAACTGTTGTAAATTGTAACCCTTCTGGTATATCCTCTGTTATTTTTGACGCATATCCATTTATTTCTCCTTCGTTGTAAATTCTAAATGTATATGTTACATAATCTCCTGTTTCTACCAAAATTGGTTCTTTGCTTACATTGTACTTAGCTGTCGTCTTTTTTCCTGAAGCTAAATCTGTTATATCTTCTGTTATTGTTCTATCTGTTTTTTCACCATTTACTTCTGAAATATATTTCATCAACTTCAAGTCAAATTCTTTTGGTAATACTGTTAAAATCTCAAAATCATCGTCATCTTCTTCACCTTTGTAATAATATTCATTATTTGAGTCATCATAAACAGATTGATTGTTATTATCTCCTTTATATTCTGGTGCATCTGTATTATTTAACTCATCTGTTGTCTTATTTGGACTTTTAGTTGGTTGAGATTCTGTATTATTTCTATCTCTATCTATTTTATTTCCTTCACTATCCTTCGCTTCTGCTATATATGCAATATTTGTTAAATAATGGCTTGTTTCTCCATCTGTTTCTGCTTTTTGTTTTACTTTACATTTTATATCTATTGTTTCACATTGCAAAGTATCTACATAAGCTGGTATGCTTGTAGGATTACCTTGTACCTCTAATAAAACTTGATTATTATTTGAAGTATATGTAATCTTATAAGTATTTCCTTTAGATGATACTACAGTAGCTCCCATTGTTTCATCAAATACTAATCCTGTAGGTAATTGGTCTATAATTTTTGAAGCATATCCATTTATATCTCCTTCATTATATATGCTAATTCTATATGTTACAATATCTCCTTCTTTTACAACTATTGGGTCTTTTCTATGTTTATATGTTGCTGTTCCCGTATCTGAAATTGATGATGGATTTGCATCTAAACTTCTTTGTGCTGGAAGTCCTTCTTCATTATATAAATTATTATTTTCTCCATTTACACTTATTATTTGTTTTCTTAATGCTAAGTCAAACATTTTTACTCTTGGTGTTACTTCCACATTTGCTTCTTTTTGTTCTGTTTGTTTTTCAACTTCTACTATTGGTTGTTCTGCCTGTGAATTATCTGCCCATAATGTTTTTTTAGTTGTACTTATATCAGCTGTTACTGAAACTCTTACACTACCGTTTACATTAGCTTTTGGAACAGAAACATAAAAGTCACTATTTTCTTTTATGCTGCTAATTGTTCCACCATCTACTCTACTTTGTAATGTTATATTACTTGAAATATCTGTTTCATAACTAGCACCTGTTTTTACTTTTACTGTTAAATTTGAGGCTGTTCCTTCAACAGTTGCTTTTATTGGTCCTATTACATAATTGCTTCCACTTTCTTGAATTATTGTATTTCCCTCTAATTTTAATGATGCTTTTGATGCACTTGTATAATCTTTTCCAGCTGCTTTTGCACCATCTACTAAATAATTATATAGTATTGATGCTTGTTCTTGTAGCATTGCTCCCTTTTTATTTTCCTTTGTAAGTGGTAAATAATCATCTGGATTTTCTTTATCCATATCAGAACTTGCCGTAATATATTGTAGCCATTGATTTTCCTTTGTATTTGTATTATAATTATTATATGTATTTTCTCCTTGTGCTGTATAATTTGTAAAATACCATATTGCAGCTTGTTGTACTGCCTGTATTATATCTGCTGTTAATACTACATCTTTTTGTTCATCATCTCTATATCCATCTATACCATAAGATGTTAAATATTTTCCTTCATAATAATACATATCTTTTTGTACAGATGGATATTCTGGATTTCTTCCATATTTTATTCCAGCATTGCTTAATACACTTCTTATTGCATTTGTTGTTTCTTCATCTGTAGTTGCACTTTTTACTACATATATATTGTCTAATATCCACATTAATGGTCCATATACATCATCTCTAACAACGACTGTATATCCACTACTACTTAACTGGCTTTTTAATTCTGTTTTATTTGCTAAATCATATTGTCTATGATATATAGCTGTCCCATATCTATCTTGTTGATTAAATGTCACACCGTAATTTGAATTTACGCAATATAAATCATTACTAATTATATGTCCTCCACTATCTTTAGACAATAATTCATATATCGGATGTGTTCTTGCACTTGATATATCTCTTTCTTGAATTCCATACCCTCTAAGTATATCATTATATACTCCACTTGAACTCCTTATGTGTCTTGATTTCGTTATTTGTACATTTCTCGTATCTGCTGCATACACTCCATTAGCAAATACACTAAAAAGCATTAATACTGTTAGTATTAAAATAAAAATAACACTTTTTATCTTTTTCATCTTTCTCTCTCCTCAATATTATTTTATTTCTTAATTAATACTTTTTGTATTAAATTTTATCTTTTTGCGTCCCACTTATTATTTTACTACATTTTTCCCATTTCTTCAATATTTTTTTCACATTTTTTAATAAAAAAATCCAGTCTACGCTGGATTTTTCTTTTAAAGCTCAATTATTTTTTCCCAAGCAAGTTCTTCTTTACCAAAATGACCATAATTAGTAGTCTTTCTAAAAATTGGTTTTTGTAAATCCAAATAATTTATAATTCCTCTTGGAGTTAAATCAAATTTTTTATTTATCTTTTCCACAATCTCATTTTCTGGTATAGTATTAGTTCCAAATGTATCTACATACACAGAAACAGGTCTTGCAACACCAATACTATATGCAAACTGTATTTCACATTTTTTTGCATATCCATTTGCAACTACATTTTTAGCAATATGCCTTGCCATATATGCAGCTGACCTATCCACTTTTGTTGCATCCTTTCCAGAAAAAGCACCTCCACCGTGGCGACTATATCCACCATAAGTATCTACGATTATTTTTCTTCCCGTAAGTCCACTATCCCCAAGTGGTCCACCAATTACAAATCTTCCTGTTGGATTTATAAAATATTTTGTTTTTTCATCTAACAACTCTTTTGGCACAATTTCATTTATAACTTTTTCTTTTATATCTTTTTTTATTGTCTCTAATTCTATTTCTGGCTTATGCTGTACAGAAACTACTACTGTGTCCACTCTTACAGGTTCATTATCTTCATATTCTATAGTTACCTGTACCTTTCCATCTGCCCCCAAATAATCTATAATATTTTGTTTTCTTACATCTGCTAATTTTTTTGACAATTTATGTGCTAATGATATTGGCAATGGCAATAATTCTTTTGTTTCATCACACGCAAAGCCAAACATTATCCCTTGGTCTCCAGCTCCTTCGGAATTTATATTTTCTCCTTCTTTTTCTTCTAAAGAGCTATCTACACCTTGTGCAATATCAGAAGACTGTTTTGATACATTTATATGTACCTTGCAAGTTTTATAATCTATATCAACATCTTTTCCAAAATACCCTATCTCCTTAATTGCATTTCTCACAACCTGCTCAATATCTACATTAGCTGATGATGTTATTTCTCCTGTTATAAATATTTCGCCTTTTCCAGCAACTGCCTCGCAAGCTACTCTTGCTTTTTTATCTTCACTTAAATAACTATCCAATATACTATCTGATATATAATCACACAATTTGTCTGGATGCCCTTCTGTAACGCTTTCTGATGTAAAAAATTTTTTCATTTCACTCATTCCTCCTATATTACTTTTTATATTTCTAATTCTACTGGGCAATGGTCACTTCCCATTATTTCAGAATGTATTTTCGCATCTTTAATCTTATCATTTAAGTCTTTTGACACTATAAAATAATCTATTCTCCACCCTACATTTTTTTCTCTAGCTCGTCCCATATACGACCACCAAGTATATGCATCTGTTTTTTCCGGATATACATATCTAAATGTATCTGTAAATCCCGCATTTAGTAACTCTGTCATCTTAGTTCTTTCTTCATCTGTAAAACCTGCGTGCTGTCTATTACTTTTTGGATTTTTCAAATCTATTTCTTTGTGTGCAACATTCAAATCTCCACACATTATTACTGGCTTTGTCTTGTTTAATTTTAATAAGTATTTTCTTATTTCATCTTCCCAAATTTGCCTATATTCTAGCCTTTCCAATTCCCTTTTGGAATTTGGAGTATAAATATTTACCATATAAAATTCTTCAAATTCTAAAGTTATTACTCTTCCTTCTTTATCGTGTTCTTCAATTCCTATTCCATACTGCACATTTTTAGGCTTCATTTTAGTAAATATTGCCGTACCAGAATAACCTTTTTTCTCCGCACTATTCCAATAACTTTCATATCCTTCAAATTCTAATTCTGCTTGTCCCTCTTGGCACTTAGTCTCTTGAATGCAAAATATATCGGCATCTTCTTTTAAGAAAAATTCCCTAAAACCTTTATTTAAACAAGCTCTTATTCCATTTACATTCCACGATATTAACTTCATTTAACTACTCTCCCCTTTAAACAAACGAAAGAGGTGCCAACAATCTCACCTCTCCCCTCTTTTATCTTTTATTTTTGTACTTGAACTGGCAAGTATTTAACTCCCCAAGCTAATGCTTGACTATGAGAATCCATATATATATCTATACGGTTTCCAACTATAGCACTACCTCTGTCTTCAACTACATATTGTTTTCCGTTTATTAATAGTTTCGTTCCAAATGAAAATCTTGATGATGCTGCTACTGTTCTACCAGCTGTTGCTCTGCTTCCTGATGATGTATATCCTGATGCATATTTACCACAACAAAGTGGGCACGAACAATATGCTGTTACTTTAAATACTCCTACTGACGAATTTGATGACTTTCTTGATGATGTTCTCTCTCTTGTTGCAACTACTTTTGAACTTACTTGAACTATTTTATCTACAGGTTCTCTTATTACTTCTTCTGATAATTTATTTCTTTCTATTTCTGTATTGTTTTGATATTTTACCTTGTATGTAATTTTCTTTAACCCATTTTCTCCTTCTTGTATTACTTTATTTTTTGTTTCTCCAGAACCTGTTGTAATATCTTTCTTTACTGTTTCAAATGGTATTTCTTCTTCTTCTACTTCTATTTTTTCTACTATTGTATCGTAAGCTTGTAATAACTCATCTAATGTTGTTTCTATACCACTCTCCGATACCTTTGCAACCTCTATTTCTTGTTTTGATTTATTTGTAATTTTTATTGTATCACCATCTGTAACATCTTTGTCCTCATTTGGTGTAACTCTTTCGTCCTTCTTTACTAGTATATTATTTTCTTTTAATATTTCTGATACCTTTGTTTTACTTGTTAATACTGTCATTTCGTATCCATCTGCTAATGTTATATTTATGCTATTTACTTTTGTCGTTACTGCCATTACGCCTATACCGGAAAGTAAGAATAGTATTATCATTGTAATTATTATCTTTAGTTTTATAAATCTTTTTTTATTATTTTTTCTTTTCATAGTACCTCTCAAACCTCCTTTTCCCTAATGACAACTCAATTATATATTATTTTCTTTTGTTTGTCAAATTTGGAAATTTTTTACATTTTTCCTTCTTTTGCCTCTCTTTACTATATTGTATGACTATGTCCAAATTTTTATGAAAAAAATTTTTTATTTTTTATAAAGAGTAAAAAATAGTATCTATCCATTTTTTTACAAATGTTCATATTCACTCGTTAAACGGAACAAATTAAATATAAATAAACTCAAATAATCCTTTTATTAGTTCTAAACTGAATTTATTGAATATTTGCTCAAAAAATGCACCTCAAATATTAGACTTATCTAACATTTGAGGTGCATTTTATTATTATAAATTACTTTATATTTAATTATTTTCCTCCTCTAGTTTCTTTATCTCACTTTCTTCTAGTCCTGTTGCTTGTATAATTTGTTCTACTGGTATTTTCATTTTCAATAACTTTCTCGCTATTTCTATAGCCTTTTGTTTCTCTCCTTTTGCCAATCCAATCTCCTCTCCTTCTGCCAAGCCTTCTCTCCTTGCACTTTGTTCACACGAATATTGGTCTCTCAAAAATGCTTCTCGCGATTCTACTAATCTTCTAAAATCTTCGTCTCCACTTAAATATTCTAATTCTTCCATCGCTTGCTTTAGAAATATATTTTCTTCCATTTGCATTTTTTCCCTTACCTCCTCGTTTTTAGGATTTTCGATGAATTTTAGCCATATTCCTAACTCATCTAATTCTTTTTATTTTTCCTGCCTTCTATACAATTTCTTCTAGCAATTCTAATTTTTGTCCCACATAAATTACTACAAATTTCTTCATATTCTCTTGTGGCAATCTTTCATCACTTGAATATGCCTGTATTTGCTCTATTGCCATTTGACGTTTTTCTGCTATTGCTTTTTGCTTTTGACTTCTTGTCTTGGCTTCTTCTTTTTTAATGTACTTTAATTCTATTATCGCTTGATATTTTACATTTGAATATTCTCTTTTAAATACTGCTACATCTATATATTGATTTTCTTTCACATTGTACTCTAAATATACATTAAATCTTTCATTTAATCTTAATAATGCGTGCATATAACTTTGGATATATTTTTCATCATATCTTTGCCAACTTATATTTCCTAAATCTTTTAAGTAATCTTCTACTAGTTTACATATATCATCTATTTTTCCTTCTCTTCCTATTTGTAATGCTGCTTCTCTTACTTTTTGTATATTTATTTGTACTCCTTCTCTTTGTAATAAATTTATAAAATAATCATTGTAGATTTCTCCCATTGCATAATTTGATATTCCATAATTTACATCTAATTGGTCATTTTCTTTTATTGTCAAATATCCAAAATAAAATAATACACTTTGTATTACTTG
>CANQRS010000001.1 GCA_947626295.1 uncultured Clostridia bacterium | reverse complement strand
GTCAAAGCAGGGGTAGCAAGTTTAAGGAGTACAACAACAGGAGATTTTTATTACTACGCAATGAGACAAACATTTGGAGAAACAGGAACAAGTTCATCAGACGGAAGCTCGAGTAGTCATACAAGTTTTGGAAATTGCCATCAAATGAAGAATAGTGAATGGGGAGCAGTGGTATATTTATCATACAGTAAATATGGAACAAATAAGACAAAAGTTGCACAAAATACAAGTAGTAGTTATTATACAGGAGGAACAAATTCAGAATCGAGTATATATAGTAGTAGTACATATTACAATCAAAGTACAACATTGAATGCTTATGGAGTATATGACTTAAACGGAGGAGCTTATGAGTACACAGCAAGTTATGTAAACAACAGTAACAGTTATTTAACAACTTATGGAAAAGAAATGTACACAGTAAGTCCATCGACGTCGACGAAGTATAAATTCGTATACCCAATGGGTTCTAGTGACGGTTACACAAATAATTACAACGCAGCGGTTAACATAAAAGGAGACGCAGTCTATGAGACTTCAGGCTCAGGCAATAGTCTTCCTGGTTCGTGGGAGTCAGCGTACTCTGACTTCCCGTACAGCACTCGTCCGTTCTTCTACCGTGGAGGCGTTTGCAGTAGTAGTTACGCAGGTGTGTTCAATTTCAGCGACTACAATGGCTCTGACAGTACGAATCGTTCGTGTCGCTTGGCGTTGGCGTTCTAGCACTTTAACGAAAATTATGTAAACACAAATTTGGTCTTGAACATCTTTCTTTAGGATGGGCTGTTTATCGAGAAGATGTTTGGGTTTGAGCTTGTCGGGGATTATGGGAAGCTTCCTATAAATCTGACAAGCTCTTGAGGCTGTTTAGAAAAAAAGTTATGTAAATATGTAGGGAGATTTAGAAGTACCATCTTTCCCTACATATTTTTTTGAGGAGAAGCTAACAAATAGTAGATAAAATTGAAGAGATATGATAAAATGAAAACGAAAAAGTAATGAATTTTAGTATAAAAAATATTGCCAACATTAAATAAAAGTGATATAATCAAGCAAATAAGAAATGGAGGTAAGATATATGGAATTAAAAGGTTCAAAAACAGAAAAAAATCTAATGGAGGCATTTGCAGGAGAGTCACAAGCTAGAAATAAATATACATATTATGCAAGTAAGGCAAAAAAAGATGGGTATGAGCAAATAGCAGCAATATTTGAGGAGACAGCTCAAAATGAAAAAGAGCACGCTAAGATGTGGTTTAAATTATTACACGATGGAGCTGTACCATCTACAGTAGAAAATTTAAAAGATGCAGCATCAGGTGAAAACTATGAATGGACAGATATGTATAAGGGATTTGCAGAGACTGCAAGAGAAGAAGGATTTACTAGAATTGCATATTTGTTTGAAGAGGTTGCTAAAATAGAGAAAGAACACGAAGAAAGATATAAGAAATTATTAGAGAATGTTGAAAATGGATTAGTATTTAGCAAAGATGGAGATAAAATCTGGAAATGCAGAAATTGTGGTCATATTGTAATAGGCAAAGAAGCTCCAGAGGTTTGCCCAGTATGTGAACATCCAAAAGCATATTTTGAAATTAAAGCAGAAAATTATTAATAATATTATAAATTATAATAGAAAAGCCGTATTAGGTTCATAATTTTGGGCTTTCCTATTATGTTATACAAAGGTCCTATTAATGAACGTATGTGTTCATTTAATAGGATTTTTTAATGTAATTAACAACAGTTGTTTCTGTTTCCACCGCAGCAGAAGAAAAGTAAAATTATAAGGATAATAATCCAGCAGCAGTCATCACCAAAACCAAAACCGCATCCTCCACAACTTCTATTTTCTGGCATAATTTTCACCACCTTTCAATAAAATCTTAATGGTAATGCTTATGAATTGTTATAGTTGCAGCAATTTCTGTTTTCACCATTACATCCGCATCCACCACAGAAAAGAAGTAAGAATAAAATAATGAACCAAAGAATTACATTATTATCATTATTACAACAACACATAATGAACCTCCTTGTAAAAATCGTTATTTCATCATCTGCTTATCGTTTGTATGATATATAATATGAGTTTTCAAAAAAAGTGTTACAACAGAAAAACATTTACTCTTTATAACAATTTGAGATATGAATTTTATCAAATTTTGAAAAATGATAGACAATTATCGAAAAGTATGATATATTGTGTATATGAAATAATGAAAGGGAGCGAATAATGTGCTTAAAAAGAAAAAAGTAGCAATAGGTGATGCAATAGAAGAAAAATTAAGATACATAGGATTAGATTTAGATGATATCCCTGAAGATTTATTGCAAATACATAAATTAAATTTCAGAGTTTTAAAAGGTTATAATGAAAAAAAGTATAAACAATATAGATACATAAATGTAAGTGATATAGATATTCTTTTGACACCAGCTCATAGGTTAACTGATTTAAAAGAAAAGTATGAAAAGGCAAGACCTTTGTATGCATATTTAGACTCAAAAGACGAAGAAAATATGACGAGGCGTATTACATTTACCAATATGCTAAAAAAAGTGGAAATATCAGATATTCAAAGAATAGAAAAAGAACAAGAACAGCTATCAAAAAAACTTCCTTTTAAAATAAAATATAATAGAAATTATTTATGGCAAATATATTATTCAGAATATGCTAATAGATATTTTATGCTAGTACCAACCGAAGAGAGTGAACAAGCAACCTTTTTTTACTTGCTAAAAAAGAAAATTGAAAATAAAAAAGATGATAAAATCTTTGTTCCTATTAGTTATGTGGATTATTCGGATAAGGTTTTGAAAAAGTCAGAATTAAAAGATATGGAAAGTTATTTATGGATGTTTACAAAGGATTATCCATCGATTTATGAAGTTTATGATAAAAAAGATACTCCAACAATACAGATAATTGGAGAAAGCCAAATATATGGAAAAATAAAAACTTTGTATAAAATAACTTTTTCAAATACTAAAGAGGCAAGTAAGTTTTATAAGTTATTAAAGGCTCTATTTATTTTGCAAACAGAGTTGCCACATTATTATAGTTTTACAACAAATATAGAGGAAGATGGCAAGTTAAATATTTGCTTAGAAAATACAAAAATAGAATATGATAATTTGTTGGAATTTGTTTTAGAACAATATATCAAGTCAGTTTCGTTAAAGCAAAAAGTACAAGAAGAGGTGGAAAATTTAGAAGCAAAATTAGGTGCATTAAAGTCAGAATCTACAATGCTAGAGAGCGAGTATTTTGCAAAAGAAAAGCAAATATCTACTTATTTAGAGTGCAAAAAATCTTTCTTTGGAAAAGTAAAATATTATTTTAAATTTGGCAAGAGTGGTAAAAAGAGTAAAAAAGAGACAGAGGAAGATAGCGAGAAATTTTATAGCAATATGGTAGAAGATAAAGAAAATAAAATGAAGCATAGTAAATCAAAATATAAAGTAGAAAATAGAAGATATACTTTAGAAGAATTGATTATTAGCTATAAAGAATTAGAAATTTTAGAAACAAATCAAAAAAATACAATTTTGGATATTAATGCTATAAAATTAAAAAATAAGAACTTGAAGAAGAAAATTGAGAATGCAACAGCATATATTAATGAAATAAATGAACATAAAAGAAGTATTTTTGAATTTTGGAAGTACTCAAATAAGGACGAAGTCAAGAGTTTAGATGAAGGAGAGCAAGAAGAATTAAACGTTGTAAAAAGGGAAAAAACATTTGATTATGATAATGATTTTGAAAAATTCGGAGAAAATACTGATAAGTTCCAAAGATTGAAATTTTCTGATTCAGAATTAGATAGTGCTTTTGTGGCTTCTACAAAATTAATAGATATAATAAATAAAACATACGAAAAACAGGTTGAGGCAAAGGATTTTTCTGCTACATTAAAGGAGTTAAAAGAAAATTCAAAAGATGATGACGATTTTGATGTTTTTGGAAAATCTGATGATAATACAAAAGAGAGAAATATTGGTAATAAGATTCATAGGGAAACATTAAGAAATGTCAACGAAATACTTGATATAAAAAAGGGAAGCAGAGGAATAGAACTAAAAAAATCTATTGTTAATGTAATAAAAGATTTAAGAAGAGCAATAAAGAAACAAGCTTTGGTAGAAGATATGTATGTGTATAAGGCTATAAATGATGAGCTTGACCTTGATGGCTTCCAAGCACTTTCTTTAAATGAAGAAGCAGAATTAAATGAGTATTTAATAGAAAATAAGGCTAAAAGAAAAAATAAATTATATAGAATAAAATTACCAAAGGGAACAAATTATATAGCATTTTCTAATATTGTATATTACAATAATCAGAATATGACTTTGCCTGTAGGAATGCAAAAATCAAATAGGATATTAGTGGATTTGTCGTCATTAGATATAGAAGAAGTTGATACAAGAAGAATAGGAAAAATATATTTAGATGATGATAAAAACGATTTTTCAAAGACAATAATAAAGGCTATTGAAGTACACGAGTTAGACGGTAAAAAGGTTGATGAGAAGTCTAATGAAAAAAATGAAGAATAAGGACTTATTGTCTTTGATAATAAAATTAACAACGGATATACAATAATAATCCGTTGTTAATTTTTTCTATATTTCCATTTGACTTCCTAAAAATGTTGCAGCAGATTGAGCGACTTTATTTTCTACTTCATTCATTTTTATATTTGATTCTTTTGATAGTAATATAACAGTTCCAATAGTGTCTCCATTTGATATGATTGGATAAACTACTTGAGCATTATATCTTTTTTCTTTTTTATCATTTTGAGTAATAGGCATAGAAACATCACTGTTGTCTTTGCTTGTATAAACTTCTTTGTCTTCCATTAGTTGCTCTAATTCGTCACTAACATTTTGCTCTAAATATTCTTTTTTTGAACCACCAGATACAGCTATTACAGTATCTTTATCTGTTATAAATGCTATGTGACCTGTTGTTTTTGAAAGTGTTTCTGCATATCCTGTGGCAAATTCTGTAAGTTCTCCAATAGGAGAATATTTCCTTAATATTATACCACCATCTTTTTCTGTAAATATTTCTAGTGGGTCTCCTTCTTTTATACGAAGTGTTTTTCTTATTTCTTTTGGAATTACTACTCTTCCTAAATCATCTATTCTTCTAACAACACCAGTTGCTTTCATTTTTTTTCCTCCTTTTTAATGGTGAATGAATTATAATTTTATTATGACAAATAAGGAAAAAAATATACATTTTTTTAAAATTAGACAAAATAATTGATTTTTGCAAAAAAAGTATGTATAATAGAAAAATAATCTCAAAGAGGAAGTGAAATAAAAAATGATATTAAATGCGATAAAACATATAAGGGTTGTAATGAAACATAAATGGGTAGTTTTTAAGTTATGCTGCAAGGTTGGAATTCCATTTAGAGGGTTAGTTCACGATTTGTCAAAATTTTCTCCAACTGAGTTTTTTGAGAGTATAAAATATTATGCTGGAAATCATAGCCCGATATTAGGTGCAAGAATGGAAAAAGGATATTCGGAAGCATATTTGCATCATAAAGGAAGAAATAAAAATCATTTGGAGTATTGGATGGATTTTGAGCTTGAACAAGTATCTCCAGTAATACCATATAAATATGTAGTTGAAACTGTTTGTGATGATTTGGCTGCAGGTATAGTTTATAATGGAAAAAATTGGACTACAAGTACACAATATGATTATTGGATGATAAAAAGAAAAAGGATTATAATAAATCCTAAGATAGATAATTTTTTGACTGAGGCTTTTTTGCAAGTGAAAAATCAAGGGTTGGATAAAACTTTGACTAAAAAAAATATGCAGGAATTATATAAAAAATATTGCATAGATGATAAAAGGAAATTTGTTTACCAATTTAAAGGTGAATGGAAAGAAGTTTAATAGGTAAAAATATATAAGAAAGGAAAGTGATGATTATGAAAGAGGAAAAGAAGGCTACAAGACAAAGTTATGGTGAAATGCTAGAAGTATTGGGAGATGAAAATAAGGATATTGTTGTTTTAGATGCGGATTTGTCTACTGCTACAAAAACAGTTAATTTTGCAAAAAAATATCCAGATAGGTTTTTCGATATTGGAATAGCAGAGGCAGATATGATGGGAACTGCGGCAGGGCTTGCAACTTGTGGAAAAATACCGTATGCAAGTACTTTTGCGGTTTTTGCAGCAGGTAGAGCGTATGACCAAATTAGAAATAGTATATGTTATCCTAAGTTAAATGTAAAAATATGTGCAACTCACGCGGGGATAACAGTTGGAGAAGATGGAGCAACACACCAGATGTTAGAGGATTTGGCTTTGATGAGGACTTTACCAAATATGAAGGTATTTTGTCCTTCTGATGATGTGCAAACAAAATGGATAATAAAGGAGATATCAAAAATTGATGGTCCTTGTTATGTGAGATTATGTAGATTGTCTACACCAATTATATATGATGAAAATCAAAAGTTTGAGATTGGAAAGATGATTCAAATAGGTGATGGAACTGATGCTACAGTTTTTGCTACTGGTGTGACTGTTTCTGAAGCAATAAAGGCACAGGAAGAGTTAAAAGAAAAGGGTGTAAATATAAGGGTTGTAGATGTTTGCTCTATTAAACCTATTGATGAAGAGATGATAATAAAATGTGCTAAGGAAACTAAAAGGTTGATTTCTGTAGAGGACCATAGTGTTATTGGAGGTTTGGGTTCTTCAATTTCTGAAGTTTTAATACAGAAGTATCCAACTAAGCTTGAATTTATAGGAATAAATGATACTTTTGGTAAGTCTGGAAATGCACAGGAATTAATGAAATATTTTAAATTAGATAAAGATGCAATAATCGATAAATTATTATGAATTTTTTGTAAAATCTATTGAAAAAAAAACGAATTATTGGTATTATATAAATGAATGAATTTGAATAAAAGCATAAGGAGATAAAAAATGATTGAATTTAGAAATGTGGAAAAAAAATACGATACAGGAACAAGAGCAGTAAAGAATGCAAATTTTAGAATAGACAAAGGGGAGTTTTGTTTCTTAGTTGGAACATCAGGAAGTGGAAAGTCAACATTAATAAAATTAATATTAAAAGAAGAAGAACCAACATCAGGTACAATAATAATAAATGGGAAAGATACTACATTTTTAAAACAAAATAGGATACCATATTTAAGAAGAAGTATGGGGGTGGTATTTCAAGATTTTAGATTATTACCAGATAAAACAGTATATGATAATGTAGCTTATGCAATGTATATAGTTAGAGCAACACCTAAACATATCCGTAGACAAGTTCCAATGGTATTGTCTTTGGTAGGGTTAAGTGGTAAAGCAAAGGTTTACCCAAATGAATTATCAGGAGGGGAACAACAAAGAGTTGCTTTGGCAAGGGCATTAGTAAATAACCCATTAATGTTAATTGCAGATGAGCCTACAGGTAATTTGGACCCTGATACTGCGTGGGATATAATGAATTTATTAAATGATATAAATATGAGAGGAACGACGGTTGTTGTAGCAACACACGCGAAAGATATTGTTGACCAGATGAAAAAAAGAGTTATTCAAATTGACAAAGGTCAAATAATTAGAGATGATAAAAAAGGTGGTTATAACAGTGAAATATAGTGTACTAACATATTTAATAGGAGAAGGTGTTTCAAATGTATTTAAGAATAAAAGACAAACAATTATATCTATCAGTATGATGTGTATAACTATGTTGATATTTGGAATATTCTTTGTTATGGGAGAAAATTTGAATCATTTTGTTGCAGATATCGAACAAGACCAAGGAATTCAGGTTTTTATGGACGAGGAAGCAACAGATGAACAAATAAAAAAGTTGAAACAGGAATTGGAGTCAATAGATGGAATTAATACAATAGACTTTGTGTCAAAAGAACAAGCTTTTCAGGAAACAAAAGATAGATTTGGAGAAAAGGCAAATTTGTTAGAGGGTAGAGATGAGAGCATATATCCAGTGTCATTTATTATAACATTTACAGATTTATCGCAGTCTACACAAATAACTAATAAAATAAGAGAATTAGAAAATGTAGAGGAAATAACAGATAAAGATGATGTTGTAAGGACTTTAGCGAGAATAGCTAGAGGTATAAAAATCGGAACTTATGCAATTTCTGCTTGTTTAATAGTGTTTGCAATATTCATTATAACAAATACTATTAGATTGACAGTTCACGCAAGAAGAAGAGAAATTTCAATAATGAAATATGTTGGAGCAACAAATGGGTTTATTAGATGGCCTTTTGCAGTTGAAGGTATGATAATAGGTGTTGTTTCAGGTGCTATTTCGGTAGGAGTGTTATCTATAGTTTATTCTTTTGCAACAAGAGCAGAAACTTTTGTCCAATTTTTATCGAGCTTAGGATTAACATTATTACAATTTTCGGATATGTTGAGCTTGGTAATAGTGGTATATTTAGTATTAGGAATAGGTGTCGGAATTTTAGGCAGTATGATTTCTATGAGGAGATATTTAAAAGTTTAATGTGATTTAGGAGGGAATTTGTTTATGAAACAAATGTTAAAAAGTTTTTTGGTAGCTATTATAATCTTCATAATGATTGCATATAGTAATATAAGTTGGGCAGAAACATTAAATGATTTAAAAGACGAAAGGTCAGATGTAAGTGAACAAATACAGGATACAAAAAATGATTTAGAGGATATTGATACAGAAAAATCAGAGACTTTAGAACAAGTAGAAAATTTAATTGGAGAAATTTCAAAATATCAAAATGAAATTGATGATTTACAAGGTAAATTGGATAGTTTAAAATCAGATATATCAGAATTAGAAGTAAAAATAAAGGCTGATGAAACTGAATATAATAAGGAAAATAAGGCATTAGACAAAAGATTAGTTGCAATGTATAAAACAGGAGAAACATCATATTTAGACTTTTTGTTGTCATCTACAAGTTTAATGGACTTTATATCAAGTTACTATTTGATATCTCAAGTTGTTGACTATGATGAAAAGATGTTAGTTAGATTAGATGAACATAAACAAAAAATTGAAAAGGAAAAAGAGAGTTTAGAGGCTAGCAAAAAAGAGGTAGAAACAACACAAATAACATTGACAGCTAAACAAAATGCTTTACAAGTTAGTAAAAAGGAAAAAGAAAAATATGTAGACCAACTTTCTGAACAAGAGAAAGAAAAAGAAAAGAAGTTACAAGAATTACAAGATACTAATGATGAATTAGATAAAAAGATAAAGGCTAAACAGGCTGAAATTGCAGCTGCAAAAGCTAGAGCAGCGCAAAATCAAAATCATAGTAGTGGTGGTGCTAGTGGCTCTAGGTCAGCATCAGCAAGTACAACTACAAGTTCTTATGGATTAATATGGCCAACTTTAACTAGATATTCTGTAACTACTGGTTGGTATTATTCAACAGGAAAATTACACGGAGCTTCAGATATATCTGGTGCTGGAATATATGGCGCTCCAATATTTGCAGCAGCTGATGGATATGTTGTAACATCAACAGCAAAAGTAAATAGTGCAGGTCAATATATATCTTATGGTAATTATGTTTTTATAGCACATTATAATGGGTTATATACTTTATATGGACATATGAGCCAAAGAGTAGCTAGAGAGGGGCAAGAGGTAAAACAAGGACAAATAATAGGATATGTTGGTTCAACAGGAAATTCTACAGGTCCACACCTTCATTTTGAAGTAAGAACAGGAAGTGGTTCATATAGTGAAAGAGTGAATCCATTAAATGGGTATTTGCCAACTAAGTAGCTTTGAAAGGAATTTTGTGAAAGATGGAAGAAAAACAACATTCTAAAATTCAAAAAATATATAAAATTGTGATGCTAATATTATTAACATCATTTGCAACATTTATGATAACGTCGTTATCATTATATACATATTATACAGATAATTATGTTGTCTTAGGAAAAAATTCTGAAGCAGATAAGGGAATTTTGAATTTAGTAAAAGAAATCAAAAAAGTACGTCAAGTAATGGACGAATATTATTTGTGGAATGATGATATTGATGAGGAAAAACTTTATGAGTCTGCAGTAACTGGATATGTAAGTGGATTAGGGGATAAATATACAAAATACATATCAAAAGATAATATGGAGGAATTTACAGAAGATATTTCGGGGAGTTTTGTTGGAATCGGAATTTATATGACAAATATAAAGGATAAAGGAATTGTTATATATGCTTCGATTCCAGAAAGTCCTGCAGAGAAGGCAGGATTAAAGTCAGGAGATATTATTGTAAGTGTTGATGGAGAAAAATGTGGATATGATGACTTTGATAATATTTCAGAAAAGTTAAAGGGAGAAGAAGGCTCAACTGTAAAAATTGTTGTTAATAGAGATGGAAAAGAAAAAGAGTTTGATATTGTAAGAGAAAAAGTGACTGCAAATCCTATTACAACAGAGCTTCTAAAAAATAATGTTGGATATATAGTTTTGCCAAGCTTTGACGAAGAAACAGCTGAACATTTCAAAGATAAAGCAGAAAAGTTAATACAAGATGGAGCAAAATCTTTAATAATTGATTTAAGAAATAATAGCGGAGGAATTGTAGAAGAATCAATAAAGATTGCAGACTATTTCTTAGATAAAGATTTAAAGATAATGTCAACTAATGATAAAGATGGCAAAAAGGAAGTAGCTATTTCAAATGATAATCCTATATTTAATTGCCCAGTAGTTATACTTTCAAATCAAAATACAGCAAGTGCTTCAGAAATATTAATTGGTGCATTAAAAGATAATAAAAGGGCTAAAATAATTGGTGATAAAAGTTATGGAAAAGGAATAATTCAAACAGTAATTTCTTTGCCTGATGGTAGTGGAATGAAGGTTACAACAACACAATATTATACACCAAATGGTACAGCAATTCACGGGGTTGGAATTGAGCCAGATATTAAAGTAGAGTTACCAGATACAGTAACAAGTTTATATTCAGTAGATAGAGATAAAGATACTCAACTAGAAAAAGCTTTTGAGGAGTTGAAGAAGTAATGAATTTACCAAATAAGTTGACTATACTTAGAATAATATTAGTACCAATAATGGTAATAATACCATATTTTAATATACAGGGAGAGTTTTTAAATATTTCAATTAGTTTGATTATAATAGATGCTATTTTTGTGATAGCATCTATTACAGATAAACTAGATGGAACTTTGGCGAGGAAAAATAATCAGATTACTACTTTTGGAAAGTTCTTAGACCCAATAGCAGATAAAATTTTAGTGTTAGCAGCTATGATAATGCTAGTAGAAATGGGAAAGATTCCATCAGTAATACCAGTAATAATTTTATTTAGAGAATTTGCGGTTTCTGGATATAGATTAATTGCTTCACAAAGTGGTGGACAAGTTATAGCAGCATCTAGTTGGGGAAAGTTAAAAACTGTTACTCAGATGATAGCAATAATAATGATGTTTTTGGATAAATATTCATTTGGAGATTTCTTGAATCCAGCAGTTAGTATGGAAATGCCATATTTTATTTATAATATGTTTACAACAGTGATGTTAGTTGTATGTGTTATATCAACAATTTTTTCGGGATATGAATATTTGAAAGATGGTAAAGATTTAATTTTAAAAGATAAATAGGGTTATATCTTTGGTAATAAAAAACTCAGTTTGACTTGAAGTTAAACTGAGTTTTTTATGCTGAATGTGTAGTCAATTCTATTGACATATAAAATAAAAAGTGATAATCTATCTAGTATCAAATACTAGGTTACTTAAGAAGAAATATGATTTGGAGGGATAATAATGCAAGAAAACTTTGAATATAATAATATAAAAGAAGTAATAAATTCGGCGGTTACAAGATTTCCGAATAGTATTGCTTTTACAATAAAACAAAGGAATGGTAAAGAAGTAAGTTATAGAAAAATAACATATAAAGAATTTAGTGAAGAGATTAATTCATTAGGTACAGCATTAATATCTTTGGGATTAAAAGATAAAAGAATAGCTATAATCGGAAAAAATAGATATGAGTGGATGTTGAGTTATTGTACTATTTTAAATGGTGTAGGTATTGCTGTTCCACTAGATAAAGGATTACCAAGTCAAGAAATAGTATTATCCTTGCAAAGAAGTAAAGCAGATGCTATAATATATGAGGATAGTTATGAAGCTGATATAACAAAAATGAAAGAAGAAAAGTCTACAAATGTGGTAGATTTTATATCAATGAATGATATACCGGGATTAATAAATAAAGGGAAAGAACTATTAAATAATGGTGATAGAAGTTATATCGATGCTGAGATTGACAATGATAAAATGAGTATAATATTGTTTACATCTGGTACTACTTCACTTTCAAAGGCGGTAATGTTATCACATAGAAATATAGCAAGTAATATTGGCGCTATGAATAGAGTATATAAATTCTATAATACTGATGTAAATATAGCTTTTTTGCCATTTCACCATACTTTTGGTTCAACTGGAACTCTTTTAATGTTAAATAATGGTGTAAATAATGTTTTTTGCGATGGATTAAGGCATATACAAGAAAATTTAAAGGAATATAAAGTGTCTGTATTTATTTGTGTACCTTTAATTTTAGAGGCAATGCACAAAAAAATAATACAAACAATTGAAAAAGCAGGAAAGTCTAAGATTGTTAACAGAGGCAAAAAGATAACATCATTTCTTTTAAAATTTGGAATTGATATTAGAAGAAAAGTATTTAGAGAGATTATCGATAATCTAGGTGGGGCACTTAGAATGGTAGTTAGTGGTGCTGCTGCAATAAATACACAAGTTGCAAAAGATTTTAATAATTTTGGAATAGTAACATTTCAAGGGTATGGATTAACTGAAACATCTCCAGTTTTATGTGGTGAGCGCCCTGATAAAAAACTTCACTACGGTTCAGTAGGATTTCCTCTTGCAAATGTACAGATAAAAATTGATAATCCTGATGAAAATGGTGTTGGAGAAATTGTTGCAAAAGGACCAAATGTAATGTTAGGATATTACGAAAATGAAGAGGCGACAAGAGAAGTTTTACGAGATGGATGGTTTTATACAGGAGATTTAGGCTATTTTGATAAGGATAATTATTTGTTTGTTTCGGGAAGACAGAAAAGTGTTATTGTTTTAAAAAATGGAAAAAATATTTATCCAGAGGAATTAGAAGTATTAATTAGTGAGTTACCTTATGTGGCAGAATGTATGGTTTTTGGGTATCCAAAAGGTGATGATTTGTTGTTGTCAGCAAAGATTGTGTATGATAAAGAATATGTAAATAAAAACTATCCAGATATATCAAAAGAGGAATTAAAATTAAAAATTTGGAATGATATAAAAAAGATTAATAATGGTCTTACGAATTTTAAACATATTAAAAATATAATTGTTACAGATGAGGAAATGATAAAAACTACAACTGCAAAGGTAAAGAGATTTGAAGAAATTAAAAAAATATTGAAAAAATAAAAGTTCAGTTCTATGTGTAAAGAAATTTACAGATAGAACTGAATTATTAATGGGGAAAAGTATGGAAAGAAAAATAAGTGATAGAAATAATAAAATAAAGCAGATAATATTTGCGATATTAACAATTAGTATTTTTGTGATAATATTTAATTTTTCTAATCAAGATGCAGAGGAATCAGAAGGCTTGAGTAGCAATATTGCAAAGTCGGTGGTTGATTTTTTACAGAAAATACATCAGTTTGATTCTGTTAATAAGGAAATGCTGCTAATAAAGACAGATGTGGTAGTAAGAAAGTTAGCACATTTTTCACTATATACTGTAGTGGGAATAATGTTAATGTCTTTTTTAAGTACAATAGATACAAGTAAGTCTACAAGGGTAACTATAACTGTAATTATTGGAATTATTTATGCTATGTCAGATGAGATACATCAAATTTTTACTCCAGGAAGGACAGCTCATTTTACTGATGTAATGATAGATACAGGAGGAGTTTTATTTGGAATATTGGTGTTTGTATGTATAGAAATACTTATTGCAAAAATAATTAAAATTGTTGAAAAAAATGAAAAAGAGTGATATAATAATAAAGAAATTATAAAAGAAAGTAGAGAATGATGGACAAAGCTTTAGAAGAAACTAAATATTTAATGAAAACAAATAAAATAAAAGCTAATAAAAAATTAGGACAAAATTTTTTGATAGATGACCAAGCTTTACAAGATATAGCAAATGGTGCTGATATTCAAGAAAAGGATTTGGTTATAGAAATTGGACCAGGTTTAGGAAGTTTAACAAAGATTTTATTAGAAAAAGCAAGAAAAGTAATATGTGTAGAATTAGATAAAAAAATGATAAACATATTGCATAGTAGATTTATAATGTTTTCAAATTTGGAAATAATAAATCAAGATATATTAAAATTAGATTTAAAAGATTTAATCAGTCAAGAAAGAGAAAAAGACAATGAAATTCAAAATGTAAAAGTAGTTGCCAATCTACCATATTATATTACAACTCCAATTATTATGAAATTAATTGAAAATAATCTAGGTATAGAGAGTATAACTGTAATGATACAAAAAGAAGTTGCAGATAGATTAATTGCAATTCCTGGAACAAAAGAAGCTGGAGCAATAACATATACAGTATATTATTATACTGAACCTACAAAGATAAGAGAAGTGGAAAATAGTTGCTTTATACCAGCACCAGAAGTTACTTCTGAAGTGATAAAGTTAAAAATAAGAGAATGTCCAGCAGTGCAAGTAAAAGATGTAAGGGTAATGTTTAATATAATAAAAAGTGCTTATATGCAAAGGAGAAAAAATATTGTAAATGCTTTGACAAATGTTGGAGTGTTTAAGACTAAAGAACAGGGGATACAGATGCTAAAAAAGTTAGGACTAAGGGAGGATATTAGAGCAGAAAAGTTGTCTATAGAAGATTTTGCGAGACTTACAGATTTATTTGTAAATGATATACAGAAAAAATAGTAAGAAAATATATAGAAAGGTTGAATAAAAATGAATCAAATTTTAGTTACAGAGAAATTGTATGTAACTCCTGAGTTAAAGAAAAAAAAGAAATTTTATAAAATTAATTTTATGATATCAATATTTGTTATAATTGCGTTAATATCTATCTATATATATGCAGAGTATGATAAGGCTAAAAATGAAGAGCTTTCTCAAGATATATTGACTGAAATGGAAGTGGCTGAAGATGAAGCAAGTGAGGAAGAGGAACCTGAAGAAGAAAGTGGCGTATGGCAAATACTTGCAGATTCTGTTGAGAGAATGGAAAATGAGAGAGTTGAAAGTATAACAGAAGAAGAAGACCATAATTCATATACAGCATCTAATGGAAGAACTTATGATACTGTTGGAAGAATTAAGATTCCATCAATAGATGTTAATTATCCTATATTAGCTGAAACAACAGATAAATTATTGAAGATTTCGCCTTGTAAATTTTATGGACCAAGTCCTAATGAGGTTGGTAATCTTTGTATTGCGGGTCATAATTATAAAAACAAGAAATTCTTTAGTAAAGTTCCAAATTTGGTGACAGGAGATGTTATAAAAATAACTGATACTACAGGTAGAACTTTAAAATATTCAGTATATGACAAATATGTTGTTGTACCAGAAGATACTTCTTGCACAAGTCAATTGACAAATGGCAAAAAAATAGTAACATTAATAACTTGTACTAATGATAATGAAAAAAGAGTAATAGTAAAAGCAAAGGAAATTGAATAAGGAAAAGTAATTATGGATAAATGTATAGTAATGGCATCTGGAAATAGTGGAAAGATAAAAGAAGTTCAAGAGATATTAACTGAATATCAAGTTGTATCAATGAAAGATTTAGGGGTAAATGTAGATATAGATGAAAATCAAGAAACATTCGCAAAAAATGCTATAAAGAAGGCTGAAGATATATCAAGGCTATTAAATGGAAAGTTATGTATTGCAGATGATTCGGGGATTGAGATAGAATATTTAAATGGATTTCCAGGTGTTGAGACTAAAAGATGGCTTAAGGGAACTGACCGTAAAAGAAATTTAGAAATACTAAAAAAGATGAATAATGTTCCAAAGGAAAAACGCAAGGTAAAGTTTGTTGTTGCTATAGCTATTTCTGATGGCAAGAAAACTGTTTGTACAGAGGGTGTACTTGAGGGATATATTGCAGAAGAAATTAGAGGAGAAAATGGATTTGGCTTTGATGAGATTTTTGAGCTAGAAAACGGAAAAACTTTAGCTGAATTGTCTGAAGAAGAGAAAAATAAAATTAGTGCTAGAAGAATAGCATTAGAAAATATAAAGGAAAGTGTCATAAAATAGGACACTTTCTTTTAGTTTATAGTTGTACTTGTTGCACCTTTACCTACAACAGCTTCTTGTAGGGCTCTCCAAGTATTACAGCCAACTATACCATCTGAGGATAGCCCAACTGATGCTTGATATGCTTTTACAGCATTATATGTTTGAGTACCAAATATACCGTCAAGTCCGCCAGTAGAATAACCTAGTGTATTTAGGTCGTCTTGAGCGATACACACATAATTGCTTACACTACCACGTCTTAGTAAAGGAAATCCTCCTGAAGAACAGGCTGGAGTACCAAATCTTTTATCCCAATGAACCCACGTTGGAGTTAAAGAATAAGGTTCTACATAAGCCCATACACCAGAAGAGTTCGCACTATTCCATAAAGCTCTTCTTCGGGTACTACTTAATGTTTGACCAACATCAAAAGCTGTTCCTGAGTAGTGCTGTGATTGATTTCCGATGTCCTCCTTCGTAAGGACGTTTAAATGCAAATCCTACAGGAATAGGAGCTCCCCATATATATCGCTGACTATTCCAAGATTGCATAGTTCTTTTTGTAGTCCATAGTATATTAGATTTACTTGAACCTCTAAATTCTCGAACTCGTAGAGTTCCATTGGTATTATATGGCATTGGAGATGATTCGCCTAATATATATGTTTCCATTCGGTCTGTATCATTGTTAAATAATAAAATTTTAGCCACAAAAAAGTCTCCTTTCATATTTGTATATTTATATTTTATGAGAGAAGATTGAAAAAAGTTACGAATTGATTTGTCAATAAAGATGTGACAATTTTGGATTTATGTATTGACAATGGGAAAAAATTAATATAAGATATAAAAAGTTGAAAAAAAGCATATATGGGAGGAGAAAGGTAATGGAACAAAAAACAAAATGGAAAATAGTAACTATAATAATTTTAATAATAATATTAGGAGTAATAGGATTTTTGTGCTATGGATATTATAAAAAACAGACTGTAAATATACAAAATCCTATAGTAACAATGGAGGTTGAAAATTTTGGAACTGTAAAGATGGAATTGTATCCAGATAAGGCACCTAATACTGTGGCAAACTTTATAGCTTTAATAAATAATAAGTTTTATGATGGGTTAAAATTTCATAGAGTTGTAAAAGATTTTATGATACAAGGTGGAGATATAAATGGTGATGGTACAGGAAGTGCAACATTAGGAAATTTATATGGAAACGATGATGAAACGAAATATACGATAAAAGGTGAATTTGTAGATAATGGATTTACACAAAATGATTTGAATTTAACAGAAGGTACATTAGCAATGGGAAGAATTGATTATACTTCTTATGCACCATCATTAACAGAAGAGTCATATAATTCAGGAGGAACTCAATTTTTTATAATGACTTCAAATGATTATACATCTTTAAGTGGTCATTATGCAGGTTTTGGAAAAGTAATAGAGGGAATGGATGTTGTTAAGAAAATAGCAAGTGTAGAGTTAAAGAAAGAAGAAGATAGCAATACAGAGGCTTCAACACCTAAAGAAGATGTAAAAATAAAATCCATAACGGTAGATACTTTTGGAGCTAATTACGGATTGCCAAAAACTTTGGAGGCATTTGATTATAACGAGTGGTTTACTAAAAATTATGGAGGTTTGACTCCACAATAGACGAAATATCTAGGATATGATAAAGCAAATAATAGTTTAAGGTATACAAGAGAAAAAACAAGAAAAAAATATATAGGATACCATTAGAAACAGATTATAGAATATTTATGCCAATAGCAAGAGATAGTAAAAGATTTAAAACTAAATATAAAAAGAGAACGGAATAGAAAGACTAAATGGAAGAATAGATAGAGATTATATGTTTAATAACCATTTCATAAGAGGACAAAAGAAAATGGAGTTAATGCTAAATTTAACATTTATTGTAATGCTACATATAAAGAGTAAACAAAAGAATATAAGAAGCTTAGTTGCATAAAGTATTTATCAAGATTATGTAAATCTGGCATAGAGATATTGTGCCCTTTTATACTGGTAAAATATGAAAAGAGGAAAAATCAAAAATATAATTTACAGTAAAGCATATTTTAAAATAGAATATGTAAATTTTTAACAACGAAAAGTGAAAAAATGGCACAAACGAAAAAATACAAAATAAAGAATCTTTACAAAGTAGTTAAAATCTGATATAATGTAAGCATATTGAAGGAAGGTGATGATGGCAATGAAATCACAAAGTGTAAAAAACAGCTTACTATTATGTAATTTACAGTGCCATTGTGCCTTTTTGTGAGCAAAGCATTTAGAGCTTTGTTCTTTTTTATAAAAAAGAAAGGAAGGAGAGGAAATGCAAAAAAACTATTATTTTACATCAGAAAGTGTTACAGAAGGACATCCAGACAAATTATGTGACTACATATGTTATCAAAAAAATAGCAGAAGTTAGAAAAACAAAAGAGTGGGAATATTTAAGACCTGATGGAAAAATACAAGTAACGGTTGAGTATGAAAATGGGAAACCTAAAAGAATTGAAACAATTTTAATATCTAATCAGTATGAAGAAGGTACAGATGTTAATAGAATGAAAAACGATATAATAAAGAAAAGTTATTCCAAAAGAATATTTTGATAAAAACACAAAAATATTAATTAATCCAACAGGAAGATTTGTTATTGGTGGACTTTTAAGAGATACAGGGCTTACAGGAAAAAATAATAGTAGATACTTATGGTGGATATGCAAAATATGGTGGAGGAGCTTTTTCAAGTAAAGAGGCTAGCAAGGTAGATAGAAGTACAGTATATATGATGCAACATATTGCAAAAAAATGTTGTGGCAAATAAATATGCTGACAGATGTGAATTATAGGTATCTTATTCAATAGGAATTAAAGAACCAATATCAATTTATATTAATACATTTGGAACTAATAATATACCAGAAGATGAAATTATTGATAAAGTAAAGAAAAGATTTGATTTAACCCCTATTGGAATTATAAAATATTTGAATTTACAAAAAACAATAAATTATGGATATTTTGGAAAAGAAGAATTAAGTTGGGAAAAAATAATCAAATTTTAATATAATAATATATATAAAGGAGAATAGCATGAAAACTATACCGAAATTACTAAGTTTTGAAACCCCTAAAGAGAAATATTATGAAATTGCTGAAGAAAATAAATTATTAAGATTAGGATTAAAAGTAAATACTCCAGTAGCATGTAATTGGGCTTGTCCATATTGCTATGCAGGTAGCTCTGAACTTTCAGATAGACCAGAAATCAAAGAAAATTTATATTATAATGGAATAGATCCATATAAGGATAAAGAGTGGGCAAAAAAGACGAAAAGCTGGATAGATCAAGCAATAGAAATAGGTATAAATACTATAACGATAAATGGAACTTTTGAACCTGCAACTTCACCAGATATATTTAATATAATAGAATATTGTGTAAATAAAGGAATATGTACTACACTTGTAACTAATGGAACACTATGGAAATATGATGATTTAAAAAGAATATATGATTTAGGCATATGTGTCTTAGTTAAATTGAATGTTCCAATGGTAGATAATACGGATGAGAGATATTCAGAATTTTGTAATATACAAAAAAATTTATCGGGAAGAAAGCAAGATGCAGTGACTGTTTATGAACAACAAAAGAAACTTATTAAAAATCTTATAGAAATAGGATTCAATAAAGAAATTTTAGATGGATGTACAAGATTAGGTGTAGAATCAATTATTGCTAGAAATAATATTAAATATTTACCAGAATTAGTTCAACAATTTAGAGCATTGAACATATATAGCCATATAGAAGTTATGAAATTACAAGGCTTTGCAAGAAATAATCCTAATTTACAAATTACGAAATCAGAAATGAACAAATTGTTTGAAAAAATATTAGATAATGATATTTCAGAAGGTTATGAACATTGGGAGATAAAACCGCCATATGTTGCAGGAACTTGTTATCAAAACCTAATTAGAGTAGATTTGAAAGCTGATGGAAATATTGCTCCTTGTCCGGGAATTGATTTGATTATGGGAAATATGAATGAAAAAAGATTAATTGACATATTAGAAAATGAAGATTTAAAAATTATTAGAAATTTAACTAAATATATTCAAGGAGATTGTAAAAATTGTGATTTATTTAAGAAAAAAGAATGTTATGGAGGGTGTAGAGGTACAGTATATCAGACATTACTAAATTATGGTTGCAGTAAATATGAGTGTTTAGTAGGTTCAGATCCTTCTTGCTTGAAAGTAAAAAAGGTTTTAGATAATGGATTGTCATCTGATATATTTAAATAATAAAAATTAGCGATAAAATAAAGGAATCTTCTATAATAGTTTTAAACAATGAAACTAATCACTATACAAATACAGTTAGAAATAAAATTGATGAAATAAATATATAAGGGAATGGAAAGATTAAAAAATTTTTATTATTAGGAGGAAAAATAAAATGAAAAAGAAACATATAATTGTATTATATTCGCATAACCCAAGCAGATTGGAGCATCTAAGAAAATTAAAAAAATTAAGAGATAAATATATAATAACATTGGTGCTTGACGAAAATACAAATACATATTTTCAAAAAGATTATGTAGATAATATTTTAAAAGTACCTATGAAAAAAGTGTATGAAAATATTAATGAAATAGTTTCTAAAATAAAAGAAATAGGTAGTCCAGATGGAATAATTAATGTTTCAGAAATGTGCGTACCATTACATAGTTTACTTTGCAAGGAGTTTAATTTAATAGGACCAGATGAAAATATAGTAAGAATTGGAAGAAACAAATACGAAATGAGAAAATTCTGCAAAGATTTAGATATTCCTGTTCCTAGATTTGAAATATTAAATGGAGATTTAAGCACTAAATGTGATAACTTAAAATTTCCTGTAGTTGTAAAGCCGACAATAGGAGGTGGCTCAACATTAGTCAAGCGATTTGAGAATAAAAACGAATTACTAGAAGGAATTGATGATTTAGTTAAAATTGCAAATGAAAAATATCAAAATGATGCTTTATATTTAAAATATGCCGACGACAAAGGAAATGTTCCATTTATAGCAGAAGAAATCATTGGTGGAGAAATGATGTTTGAAACAAACTTTCCATTTAAAATTGGAGAGATAAGTGTAGAAAGTATTTATTATAAAGGAGAGACAATAGTATTAACAATACATGACAAACCTATTCCTTCTAACGGACCATATTTTGAAGAGTATATATGGTCTACACCAACTAGGATACCAAAAAAATTGCAAGACAAAGCAAAAGAATATGTTTCTAAAATTCATAAAAAACTTGGAGATGGTTGTTATGTATTACACACAGAATTTAGAACTTTTCAAGATGATTTAGTATTGTTAGAATTTGGAGCTAGATTAGGAGGAGGACCAATATACAAATCACTATTACATTCTACTGGAAATGATTATTTAGAAATTTTAATAGATTTATCAATGGGAAATGAACCTAAAATTGATCGAGATACTCATATAAATACAATAACACATTGTTTGTGGGCTGAAAAAGAAGGAGTTATAAAGAAAATTATAGGAGAACCTATTGCAATTTGGGATGCATATTATTGTGAACATCAAATATATGACGATGTTGATGAAATGGCTGTAAGAGCCCCAAAAAGTTGTAGATCAAATGGACATATAGTATATAAGGGAAATGATATAAGTTTTAATGAATTAGAAAAAAGAGTAATAAAGGGATTAAATAATTTTAAATTTATTACATAGAGTTTATGATATGTATGAAATCAATAAAGCTATAAAATCAGATAAATCTGTATTTTATAGCTTTACTAATGTTATTAATACTGTCATACCTGATTATTGCATTATAACTTTTATCTCTTGTTAATTGGTATCCTCCTTCATATCGGATTGAATTATCATTAATCTATCCTCATTAAAATAATCTTGCACATATGTATAAAAAATTTTTTTGATTTTTTGATTTTATGTTGACTTTTACACTAAAAAATGCTATAATTAATAGCAATGCATAGTATTTACTCCTTTTCACATTTAATAGCAAAAGCAACTATGTAAAATAATTTTTAAGGAGGAAAAAATGACTAATTAAAATGTTAAACACGAAGGAGTACATTGAAAACATTAATTAAAAATCTTAATGGAGGAAATTTAAAATGTTGGTACAGAAAAGCCATATTTTAATTGTGGCTTCGAGAGTTATGGCTCAGGCTGTTAAAGAACTGTTCCCTTCATCAAAACTTGCAGATTGTGGTTTAAATAGAGATATGTTCTATTACGATTTTGCTATTGAAAAGCCGTTTTCTGAAGAAGATATGAGAAAGATTGAACAAAAGATGAAACGGATTTGTAAACATAGCAAAGTAGTAGAGATTATTTCTAAACCAAAGGCTGAAGTACAAAGCTTTATGTTGGAGAAAGGAGAAAATTACAAAGCTGAGTTGATTGATATGCAAGAGGAAGAGAATGTTTTTATTTTCAAGCATGGAAATTTTATTGATGTGTTTGAACAGTCTGAATGTTTGGCAATAAGTAAAATTAAGGCACTAAAACTTTTATCTTCATCTGCAGTATATTGGAAGGGAGACGAAAACAACGAATCTTTACAGAGAATTTATGGTATTGCTTTTCAGAGTTCTGATGAGATGAATGAATATCTTAAAAATTTAGAGAACATGAAAAACAGAGACCATCGCAAATTGGGGCGAGAACTTGAACTTTTCTCCTTCATAGATTCAGCACCAGGTATGCCATATTGGCTTCCTAAAGGTTGGATATTATACAACAACTTGATTGATTTCTGGCGTAAGGAGCATAAGAAACTGGGATATTTAGAATTTTCCGCACCGCAAGTTAATAGTAGCCAGTTATGGAAACAATCTGGACACTGGGACCATTACAAAGAAGATATGTATGTCTTACAGGATGGTGATGGAAATGAGCAAGCGTTGAAACCTATGAGTTGTCCAAATGCAATTATGATTTACAAAATGAAGAAACGTAGTTATAGAGAGTTGCCATTGCGATTGAGTGATATTGATGTGATTCACCGCAATGAAAAATCAGGACAACTTAATGGACTGTTAAGAACAAGAATGTTCCGTCAGGATGATTCTCATAATTTTATCTCTAAGTCTCAAATTGGTAGTGAAATAAAGAATATTTTAGAAATTGCCGATATGTTTTATAAGGCATTTGGACTTGAATATAAGGCTTCACTTTCTACCAGACCAGATGATTTTATGGGAGATATTGAGATTTGGAATAAAGCTGAAGACGAACTTAGAAGAGTACTGGATGATTTATATGGTGATAATAATTATCCCATTAAAGATAAAGATGGTGCTTTTTATGGACCTAAAATTGATATCCAAATGAAAGATTGTTTGGGTAGAGAATGGCAGATGGGTACGATACAGCTGGATTTCCAATTACCGATAAAATTCGACCTTGAATATGTGAATGCAAATGGCGAAAATGAACGTCCAATAATTATCCATAGAGTCATATTTGGCTCATTGGAAAGATTTTTGGGAATCATATTAGAGCATTTTAATGGTGAATTTCCACTTTGGATTGCACCAATTCAGGTAAGGATTCTTCCAATTTCCATTTCGTTTTGTGATTATGCTAATGAAGTAAACCAGAAACTTGAGAAAGAAGGGATTCGTTCGGAAGTTGACTTAAGAAATGAGAAACTCGGTTACAAAATCCGTGAAGCTAGAGGTCAAAAGATTCCTTATATGCTTATTGTTGGCAAACAAGAAGTTGATGAAGGTCTAGTCAGCATTAGAGAACTTCATAGTAGTCAAGAGCTCAGTAAAATGTCAGTTAATGAATTTATTGAGTGGATTAAAGAAAAAATTAGTCGTAAGGAGTAGGGGTAATGTGACCTACTTATTTAGAGAGGAATTTTCTAGTTACAGAAAGTTTCTCTCTTTTAATTATTAAAAAAATTTTAAAAATAAAAAATAGTGAAAAAATATTGACAATAAAAAAAAAAAGAGTTAAAATATAATCAGTTATATTATATAATTTATGATAATTATGATAAATGAGAGAAAAAGTAAAATAGGGGTTGCTTACAGAGAGGATTGAATATAAGCTGAAATTCAATTTATGTAAATCTATTTGAAAAACTAGCTCTCCAAAATATTATAATTATAATATGGGTAAGATTTATCATATTCTAAAATTAAGTTAAATTTAGGATGGAACCGTGCTATATAACAGCACTCCTAAAAGTATTGTTGAACGTACTTTTAGGAGTGCTGTTAACAATATATAATAATCAAAAGGAGGTTTTATTTTATTATGTTAAAAATTACATTAAAAGATAATTCGATTATTGAAGTAGAAAAAGGAACTTCAATAATTGATATTGCAAAAAAAATAAGTGAAGGATTAATGAGAAATGCAACTTGTGGAGAAGTAAATGGCGAAATTAAAGATTTAAGATTTGAGTTACAAGAGGATTGCAATTTGGTAATTCATACATTTAATGATGAAGATTTAGAAGGTAAAAAAGCTTATTGGCACACAAGTTCTCACATTATGGCTCAAGCGGTTAAAAGATTGTTTCCTGAATATAAACTAGCGATTGGACCAGCTATTGATAATGGCTTTTATTATGATTTTGAAGTAGAAAAAGCCTTTTCAGATGAAGATAAAGAAAGAATTGAAATAGAAATGAATAAAATAATAAAAGAAGATATTCCTATTGAAAGATTCACTTTAACAAAAGAAGAAGCCTTAAAAATGATAAATGAAACAAAGGAAAAATATAAATTAGAATTACTTGAAGAAATACCAGAGAAAGACGAAATATCTTTTTACAAACAAGGCGAATTTATTGATTTATGTTCTGGACCGCATTTATTAAGTACAGGTAAAGTGAAATTTGTAAAGTTACTTTCATCTTCAAGTGCATATTGGAAAGGAGATGAAAAAAGAGAAGTTTTACAAAGAATTTATGGAATTTCATTTCCTAAGAAAAAAGAATTAGAAGGATATTTAGAAAGGTTGGAAGAAGCTAAAAGTAGAGATCATAGGAAAATTGGAAAGGAATTAGATTTATTCTGTTTTTCAGACTATGTAGGAGGTGGATTACCTTTATATACTCCCAAAGGTACAATAATAAAAGATGAATTACAAAAGGAAATAGAAAAAATATGTAGAAATTATGGCTTTGAAAAAGTAAGTTGTCCATCTCTTGCTAATATAAGCTTATTTGAAACATCAGGGCATGCACAAAAATTTAATGATGAATTATTTAGAGTAAACTCTCCTAAAGGTCATGAGTTCGTATTAAAACCTGTTCAATGTCCACACCATACTCAAATATATGCATCAAAGATGAGAAGTTATAAAGATTTACCAATTAGGTATATGGAATCTGACAAACAGTATAGAGCAGAGTTGCCAGGTTCAGTTGGAGGATTATCAAGAGTTTATGCAATTACTATTGAAGATGGGCATTCATTTTGTAGAATAGATCAAGTAAAAGATGAAGTTATAAATATGTGTAATATAATCAGGGATTTTTATACGAAAATGGGATTATGGAAAAACCATTGGGTTTCTTTGTCAGTAAGAGATTATGAGCATCCAGAGAAATATATAGGAAATAAAGATGATTGGGACTTATGTGAAAAAATGTTACAAGAGGTTTCAGATGAATTAAAGCTTGAAGCAAAGTGGTGTGAAGGAGAAGCAGCTTTATATGGTCCAAAACTAGATTTTATGTTTACAGATGCTTTAGGAAGAGAAATACAAATTCCAACTGTTCAGGTAGATTTTTCAACTCCTAAAAGATTTGGATTATATTATGTCGATGAAAATGGCGAAAAACAAATACCAGTTATGGTTCATAGAGCTATACTTGGTTCATATGAGAGATTTTTAGCATTACTATTAGAGCAGTTTAAGGGGATATTACCTACCTGGTTATCTCCAGTTCAAGTTAGGGTATTACCAATTTCAGAAAAACATATAGAATATTCAGAAAAAATTGCTAAAATACTAAAAGAAAATGAAATAAGAGTAGAAGTCGATTATAGTAATGAATCATTTGGAAAAAAAATTAGAGAAGCCATTATTAATAAAATACCATATGCAATAGTTATTGGAGATAACGAATATGAAAAGAAAATAATTACAGTAAGAAATAGAAATGTTGCTACACAGGAGAGTATGAAAGTTGAAGAATTTGTGGAACAGTTACTTAATGAGATAAAAAATAGAGATATAGAAAGTAAGATTGCAAATTAGAATAATAGCAATGCTAATAAAAAATAGAAAAAAACAGTTTTGTAATGACTGGATTTTTCTATTTATTTTTTACATAAATCTTCTTTAGAAATGTTTTTCTCGTAATGCTTTTTCAATTAAATCACCAGCAGCATTGCTCTTTCTATTATAGTTTTTTACAAATAGATTTAGAATAAAAGCTAGCTATAATTGACGATATTGCTATAATAAAAAAGAAAAAGGAGGGTTGAACAAAGTGAAAAATACAATAATATATTTAGTTAGGCATGCTGAAACTATTAATGAAAATGGTATTAGAAATACAAGTGAAGATTCTCAAATGATTAATGAAAAAGAAATCTTATCAATAGAAGGAGAAGAACAAGCAAAAAAATTAAGTAGAAATAATGAATTAGAGAATTTAGATATTATATGGTCAAGTAGTTATGCTAGAGCTAAAGCTACAGCAAAATATATTGCTTATGCAAATAATTTGACTTTTAATTTAGACAATAGTTTAAGTGAAAGAAAATTAGGAAATTTAACGGAATTAGGAGAATTTATGAAGGACAAGAAAACAAGAGACCCATCACAAGAACAATTGCTAGATAGAACTTTTAGGACGTCTGATGGAGAAAGTGCAGAACAAACTAGAGAAAGAATGAATAAATTTTTTGACAAAATACTTAGGGATTACGAAGGAAAAAGAATGGCAGTAATTAGTCACGGAGGTTCAATAAAGTTCTTTTTGTTAAATTGGTGTACAGTAAATGAAGATGTAAAACTTGTTTATAAAGAAGATACAGTATTGAATATAAAATCGCCATGTTTATTAAAATTAACTTTTAGAAAAAATGAATTGATTAATTTAGAACAAATAGATTAATTGAAGGAATATTTTCGCTTCTAATTTGATATAATTAATTTACCCCAAACTCAATCAAAGGATATGAAAAAATCTATGAATAATATATCACAAATTTCCATTTTTGACTATAGGGAAATTGGAAATTTAGGAAATTAAGAAAGATTAAAAATATTTTTAAAAAATATTGATGATAATAAATTATGTAAAAAGCTTGAAAAAGAAAGAAAAAATGGCACAAACGAAAAAATACTCCTTGACAAAAATAGACATAAATATTAAAATAATTTTAGGTGATATATATGAGTTCAAAAGAAAAAAAGAAAATAGATATATTTTTAATAATTATGATAATTTGTTTCAGCTTATTTGTAATTGTTGTCTTGGAAAGGCTAGAAAATCAAACATATTCATATACTGAAGAAAAGACAAGCCCAGAGGTAAAGATAAGTAATGCAACTCAAGTTGATTTAGATGAGATAATACAAAAAAATTCAAATTCAGCTGGATATAGAGAAGAATTAGAGGTAGAAGAAGTTGAGTTGGAATATATAACAAAATATAGAAATAATCCAGATATATACATAGGAGAAACACAGATTTCTCAAGAGGGAAGAAATGGAATTCAAGAGATAACTAGAAAAAAAGTGTATAATGAAAAAGGCGAGTTAGTAAAAGAGGAGCAAGTTTCTGCTGTAGTTGTAAAGTCATCAATTAATAAGCTTATAGATGTAGGAACTAAGAAACGCTTGACACGAGAGGAAAAGGCTAAGAAAGTAGGTCTAAGTTTTAATATGCAGTTAAATAAGCCTAGTGGATTTTCGTTAGAGCAATTTAATACAGCATTGACTGATAGTAAAGATGTTAATAAGATTTTTGAGAATAATGCAAAATATTTTTATTACATAGAAAAAGAATATAATATTAATGGATTATTTGTTGCAGCAGTTGGTATACACGAAAGTGCGTGGGGAACGTCGAAATTAGCGATGACTAAGAATAATTTGTTTGGATATGGAGCTTATGATTCAAATCCTTATAATGGTGCATATACATTTGATGATTATGCTGAATCTATAGATTTGTTGGCTAGGGTGTTTGTTAAATATTACTTGAATCCTGCGGGAACAAAGATATATGGTGGAGAGACTGCTACAGGTAATTATTATAATGGACGAACTTTATCTGCAATAAATAAAAGATATGCTTCTGATAAAAATTGGGCAAATGCAGTATATAAACATATTGAGTATTTGTATGATAAAATAATGTAACAATAAAAAATAATAAAAAAATCGATATAAAACCTTGCTATTTTTTTAATAATATTGTATGATATATAGGAAAAAAATAATAGTGAAGGTAGATTAAAAATAGGGGGAAAATAAATGAAAAAGAAGATACTAATAATGACAGTATTTGTAACAATATTCGTAGCATTTTTAAATGTATATTCAAAGCCAGTATATGCAGCAGAAAATACAAGCCAAGTACCAGAAAGTCATCTACTAGAAATAAAAGAACAACAAGCTAAAAGTATTGAGGAATATAAGCAAAAATATGGAAATGATGCTTATGGTATTACTGCATATATATTACACGTAGTACAAATATATAGTATCCCATTTTGCTTTCTTGGAATAGTTATAGCTTCGATTTACAGATTAGTAATAGGTGTAAGACATTTAGAAAATGCAGAAAAAGGTTTAGGAATGATAGTTGCTATAGTTACTTTAGCAATAATTTGTCAAGTTTTACCATTAGTATTTGCAGTAGTGGTAAAGTTAGGGAAGGAGTAAAAACGAATGAAAGTTTTATTTGCGGTACACGATGAAAAAGTTTCATCGTCTATAGTAAGAAAATACCAAAAGGAGTACAAGGAGATAATATCATTTAAAAATGTGTATTATTTTAACGCAATATTAAAAGAGTTACAGAGAGATAAAACATACGATAGAATAGTAATAGATGAAGAATTAGAAGAATTTACAAGTTCAAGCTTTGAACAAAAAGATAAATATATATTTGAAAAATTAGATAATATAACTGATGAAGCAACTAACTCTAGGGGAAATGATATACCAATTATTTTAATAGGTTCAGAAAGAAGAATGAAGTCAGAAGAGTTTTTGATTAAACTATTTGGTATAGGAATATATAATGCTTTAATTGGTAATGATAGAAGTACAGACCAAGTTTGTAAGTTAATAAATAAGCCTAGGTTAAAAAAAGAGGCAAAAGCATATTATAGGATTGACTCAGACGAAGCAGGATACCAACCTGAAAAAATAGATGATGTTAGTGAAGAAGAAATGCAACATATTTTGAGCTATTTTAAAAGGCTTGGAAAAAATGAAGAAAGATATATCGAATGTTTTAGAAATATAGTTTCTCAATATAATGATAAGCAAATGAGAATAATTATTTCAATATTACCTGAACAAATAAAAGATGTACTTGAACAAGGTTCTCCAGAATATCAAAGATTAACTGGAAAAAGAAAAGGTACAGCAAAATCAGGTGGAAACTCAAAGGGTGGAGCATTATCTGGAACAAGTGAAAAATTATTAACTAATAAACAAGCTAATAGCGGTAGACCAATAGTAGTTCCATCAAGATTAGAAAAAACATTAGTTAAAAAAATAGAGCCAGAAAAGAAATCTTCTTTAAAACCTAAAATAGAGGACAAGGTTGATTTTGAAGATGATATTTTAGATAATAGTATGTTTGATGATTTTGATGATGAAGAAGTAGAGACAAATGTTAATAATTTAGATAATAACACAAAGTCAATGCCAGAATTTGAAGATGTGGAAACAACTGAAAAAGTAGAAGTTGTACCAGAACCACCTAAAAAAAGAGGTAGAGGAAGGCCTAGAAAGAATCCATTACCTGAAACAACAAATGAAGTAAAGGTTCCAAAGAAAAGGGGAAGACCAAGAAAAAATCCGTTACCAGAAGAACAACCAGAGGCTTCTGCTTTGCCAGGATTTGATGATGATGATGAAAATGAATCAAATGTTGGTAATGCAATATTGCCGGCTATAAATGACTTGGAAGAATATGAAGCTAAAAATAGGGAAGAAGCAAGGAAATTAGAGGAGATTAAAAGAGCATCTCAGGAAGAAGAAAAATTACCAGGATTTGATGACTTGGACGATGACGAGACTTTACCAGGCTTTGAAGATTTAGATGATGATGACGACGATTTATTAGGATATGATAATTTAAAAGATGATGACGATGAAGATGATATTTTACCGGGATTTGATGATGAGGAAGACGAAGAAACAATGGATTCTACTGAATTGGCAGATGATGAGGTTTTACCAGGGTTTGAAGATGATGAAGATGATGAACCATTGCCAACATTAGATGATTTGGAAAATGAAAATCAATTACCTGGATTTGACGATGAGGATGAAGATGAAGCATTTGAAGAAGTAAAACCTGTTCAAAAACAAAATATTCAAAGAGAAATGCCAAAAACAAATCCTATGTTTAATCATCATAAAAAAGTAGAAAGAAATTCAGATGATTTATATACAAAAAGAAATTCATTAGAGAAAAATGAGTTTGAAGATTATGATTATAGTGAATATAATAGTTTATTGTCAAGTAGCAAAAAGGTAATGACTTTTGTTGGAACAAGCAAAAATGGAACATCTTTTATAGTAAATAATATAGCTAAAATTTTAGCTGATGCTGGAATTGATACAGCCATACTAGATGCAACTAAAAACAAAAATGCGTATTATATATATACAAAAAATGAAGAAGATTTAAGACAAACAGCAACGAGAAGTGTAAGAAGTTTAGTAAATGGTAATCCAGAGGGAATAAGGGTTAAAAATAATTTAACAGTATATACTGAACCTCCAACACAAGAAAGTAGTATAGAAAATGTAGGTCCTATACTTGAAAACTTAATAAAGAATCATTCGGCAGTTTTGATAGATTGTGATTTTGATACTCCAATACAGTATTTTGAAAATTCACAAGAAATATATTTAGTTCAGAGTATGGACGTGCTTACAATACAACCTTTTACAGCATTTTTAAGGGATTTAAAAGCAAAAGATATCATTGATAAAAATAAAATAAAGATAATTATAAATAAGTCTGTAAGAATAAGGGGAGTAACAGCAAAGACTATTGTAGGCGGAATGGCATTTTACAATGACCCAGAGATGTCATTTATGACAGAATTATTTGATAGAAATGCTGTTGTACCTATAGAGATACCTTTTGATATGGACGTATATGAAAGATATTTAGAAGAGATAATTGAATGTGAGATATCGGTAGATAAATATCCAAAAGAATTTCAAAATATTCTAAGCAATTTAGCTGCAGTAGTATATCCATTATTACCAGCTAGAAATACAAGGGAGAGACCAAAAAGGGGATACCAATATTCAACTAATTATTCTAATAATGGATTTTCAGATAGTATGAATAATACTTTAAATAATATGAGAAAGAAAATGAAATAGTGGAGGTAATAAAACTGTATGTGGTCAGTAACAATAGTAATAATATTGGTTTTGATTATCGCTATACTAACTATATATAATATGTCAATAAGCAAAAAGATACAGGAATTTAGAAATCTTGATAAAAGATTTACTAGTTTAAATATAATTCAAGATTTCATCAATATTACTGGAAACGATATGAATGTAGATGACAAAATCAAGGCAATAAATAATGTAATATTAGAAAAATATGAATTGAAATATTCGACAATAGTAATATTTGATGGAATCGATTATATTATAAAAGCTACTAATGTTGATAAAAAACATTGGGAAACATTAGCAAATTTGCACGAAGTTGATATATTTAAAGATAGTATTTCAACAACAAATCCTAAATATATTACAGTAAATAACGAAAAAGAACAGCTACCTTATCAAAAACAAGAATTTGGAAGAGCAAAATCAGCAATATTTTTTCCACTTTATATAGATAATGTATATATCGGATATTGGTTAATCGAAAGTGGAGTCCCTCACGATTTTGACAATATAGATATAACAATATTTGAAATTGCAAAGGAAAATATAGTTACAGTTTTAAAGGCTGTGAATTATCAAAAAATCTTAGAAAGTATCGTAAGAAAAGATTTATTTTCTGGTTTATATTCAGCAGAATATTTATATGGAGAAGGAAAGAAGATTATAGATAAATACGATAATTCAGCTATATGTATGTTTAAGATTTCAAATATACAACAAATAAATGAAATATCTCGAACTTTAGGAAATAAAGTAATAACTGAGATGAGTCAACATATTAAAGGAAATATAATAGATTCATATATTTTTGTAAGATATATGGGACCAAAATTTGCAATAGTATTTTGTGGAGTAGATACAGAAAGTGCATTAGGTTTTATTAATGACTTAAAAGAGACTACTGAGGAGTTAAAGGTTAGTTTGGAAAACGAGAATTTTACGACAGAAGAAATAGGAAAGACAAACAAGAGAAGGATGAAAAAGAAAATTCAAAATATAGAAGTTTCACCAAAATTAAATTTTGTAATTTCAACATATTATAAGGGAACAGGAATTGAAACAGTTCTTAAAAAGTTAGAAAACTACATAGATGATGCAGATATGACGACAAACGAGATTAGTAGTATATAAGGAGGATTTTATGAATTTTGATAAAACAATGAACTTTAATTTAGAAAGAGAGCAAGGTGCTGATGCTCAAGAAGTTTTGAAAGATGTATATCAATCATTAGTTGAAAAGGGATATAACCCTATCAATCAATTAGTAGGATATATATTGTCAGGAGACCCAACATATATAACAAGTCATAATGATGCAAGGAATAAGATTAGGGCTATAGAAAGAGATGAACTTTTAGAAAAAATGGTAAAATATTATATAGGAATAGATGATAAATAATATGAGGATTTTAGGAATTGATTATGGAGAGGTAAGAACAGGCTTTGCTGTAACTGATAGTTTAAATATAACTGCACAAGGGCTGGAAACCTTAGTATCAAATGGAAATGATAAAATTATTTTGAAGAAGATTGATGAATATATTGAAAAATATGAAATTGGAACTATAGTTATAGGAATGCCATTTAGTCTAAATGGAGCTAAATCACCTCGAACTATAAAGACAGAAGAATTTTTTCACAAATTAAAATGCAAATATAATAAATTAAAAGTTGAATATATTGATGAAAGATTAACAACAGTGGCTGCACATAAAACAATGAATTTTTTGGATATTAACAAGCATAAAAAGAAGGATATAGTAGATACTATATCTGCAGTATATATTTTAGAAACTTATGTTAGTAAACTAAAAAATTCTATAAATTAGATATTAAAATTAAAATAAAAAATTGAAGGGAGAATAAAAAAATGGACGAGAATATGGACGAATTAGACAACATTGTTATTCTAAATGATGAAGATGGAAATGAGGTAAGATTTGAGTTCTTAGATTTAGTAGAATTAGATGATGAGCAATATGTTGTATTATTACCAGTTATTGAAGATGGAGAAGCTGATGATGGAGAAGTAGTAATATTAAGGTTAGAAGACTCTGAAGAAAATCCAGATGAAGAATCTTATGTTAGTGTAGAAGATGAAGAGATATTGATGAATGTGTTTAACATTTTTAAGGAAAAGTTTAAAGATGAATTTGATTTTGTAGATGAAGATTAAGAAAGTAGCCTTTTATGTGAATAAATGTTATTCGTATAAAAGGCTTTGAAACTTTATGATAAAATTTGAGAAAGGAATGGAAATTATGAAAAGTTTTTCAAGTTGGTTGTTAGTTTGTTTCTTAGTAATATTCTGGATATTTAGAGTAGCTGTTGCATTCTTAGCACAGTATGGAAAGGATTTTGGAGGTTTTATAGTATTTGATGAAACCTTAGAGATGATACTTTTGTTTGTTAGTTTATTGTGCTTTGTATTAATTGTAAAGAGATTGTATGCAGGTCCAATTATATATTTATTAGGATATGGATTTTATTTTGGAAAATATCTTATGGGAACTGCTATGCCAGCATTAATGTCTGGAGGAACCCCTGATATTGGTGTTGTTCAAAATACAATGGTAGCATTGGTTGGTATAATATTAGGAATTGTAACATTATTGGATTTGGCAGTTGAAAGAATGAGAAGGAAAAATTATTCAGATGATAAAACAGATTGGTTCTTTAATAATAAAAAATATGAAAGAAAGTTAGATGAAAGAGCTGATAAAAATCAATATAGAACATTGTAACAGATATAATAAAAGCCATACAAGTATTGAAAAATCAATATTTGTATGGCTTTTTAACATTTTAATTAAAATGTTATTTCATATACTTTTCAGCAAGTTCTGTATATTTTTTTGATATACGGTTATCTACTTTTTGTTTACAAAGTGGATATTTAGAAATTGCTAAAATAGTACCGACAATTAGAGATACGAAAAAAATAAATCGTTTCATTACATTATCCTTTCTGATTAAAGTAAAATTTAGCTTTAAAATCTATTATATACTATATTGTATAGTGTGTCAATGTTTTTAGTAATTAGCTAAAGGATTACGTTCTACAGCATCTCTTACTTGGTCATTACTTACGTGTGTATAAATCTCAGTTGTAGCAATGCTTTCGTGACCTAAAAGCTCTTGTAATGCACGAATATCAACTTGTCCATATTGGTACATTAGTGTAGCAGCTGTATGCCTAAGTTTATGTACTGAGTATTTAGAGGCATCTAGTCCGGCTTTTTTTAATTCTGAATAGATGATTTCTTGTACTGTTCTCCTAGAAATACGTTGTTTTCTTTCACTTAAGAATAATGCTTTTTGGGCGTCACTAGATAATGTATTATCTTTAGGTCGAATTTTTAGGTAGTCATTAATGGCTTTTATACAGGCCTTGTTAAGGTATATAGTTCTTTCTTTGTTACCTTTTCCTATAACATTCATTTGGCATTCATCAAATTTAATATCTGCTATATTAATGCCTACAAGTTCAGAAAGTCTAATGCCGCAATTTAAGAATAGGGTAGTTATAGCAAAATTTCTTTCGTAATTTCTGTTATCCTCATTTTCCGCTATATGTAATAGTTTTTTACTATCTTCTAATGTAAGATATTTAGGTAAACGTTTTTCGATTTTTGGTGTTTCTAAATCTTGTGCTGGATTTACTGTTAGTAATTTTTTTTGACGACACAAATAATTAAAGAAGATTCTTAAACTTGAAACTTTTCTTGACCTAGTAGTGGCTTTGCTATTATAATTTTTAGTAAGATAACCTAAGAAAGAATGTAAATCTTCTAGTGTTACTTTTTTTAAAGTTTCAATTGTTATATCATTATAAGCTACTTTTTTTAAATCTGATTCATCTGTTAAATTATAATGGATTTTTAAAAATCTTAGAAATGTAGCTAAATCGTAGTTATATTCTTTTACAGTGTTTTTTGATTTGTTTTGAATTGTTATCATATAATCTAAAAAATCATTTAAAAATGATGGATTATCTTTTTCTGAAATCATAGTAAATTCTCCTTAAATTTTATTAATTTGATTATATATTTAAAAAAATTAAAAGTCAATATTGAAATTAAAAAAGAGGTGTGCTATAATGGAGAAGGAATTTTAGGTAAGAAAGACAAATTCACGGAATATCCACAGACTCATCATTGTTAGATAATATTGTAAAATTAAAATATTATTAATAATAATAGAAGGGAGGAGGGGATTAAAACAATAGATAATCAGTATAAAGAAACAAAATTGACAAATAATCAGCTTGTACCAATAGATGTTAAAGAAAAAGAATTTAAAAAGATAATGAATATTTACGAAATGGCAATGGTACAAGTAAAAAAGGATTTAGAAGATGTAAAGGTTGGCTTAAGAGATTATTATGATTATGATGTAATAAATAATATAAATTGCAGAATAAAGACGCCTGAAAGTATTATAAACAAAATGACGAAAAAGAACTACAACTTGAATTATAAGAATTTAATAGAGAATATTAACGATATTGCTGGAATAAGAGTTGTGTGTCCTTTTAAAAATGATATTCCAAAAGTTATTGAAATTATAGAAGAAAATCCGAATCTTGAAATTATAGAAAAAAAAGATTATTTGAATTCGCCAAAGAAGAGTGGTTATTCGGGATATCATATAATTGCTAAAACTTTTGTTAATGTTGGAGATAAGGATACTTATGCAGGCGTAAAGACAGAGATACAAATTAGAACAATGGCAATGGACTTTTGGTCTAGTGCAGAACATAAAATAAAGTATAAAGCAAAAAATAACTTATCAAAAGTAGATTCAAATAAAATGGTAAGATACGCTAAATTAATTAACAAAATAGATAATAGAATTATGTATTTACACGATAAGTATAAAGATAATATATAATGTAATTCCTCATTATTTATATAATAATGGGGAGTTATTTTTTTGTGAGCATACACTTTTTTAGCAATTAAATAATATTATATATTAAATTGCTAAAAAGGAGGGTATTAATTATGAGCATAAGAAATTTCCTTTTTATTTTATTAGCATTTGTTTTAGGAATGATATTGGGAATGGCAATATATAATGAAAATAGTGAAGAAAAACTTCCAGAAGAAACGAAAGAGCAGATAGAATCTGATGATAATAGAATAACTAAGTATAATATGAGTGAAGAAGAAATAGAAGCATTACCTACTAAAGAAATGGTAAATCAAACGGAAAATGATGAAAAACAAGTTTCGGCTGAACAAGAGGTAGAAGATGAAGGTTTTATATTAGAAGGAGAATTATCATATAATGGTAGCACAGAATATCCAAAAGTTAAATTAGGTAATTATGTAGGATTAACTTATTATAGTCAAGTTGATTCTAGGTGGAAAAATAAGTTATATACTTCAATTAGTGATAAAACACAAACTATTGGGAAAAGTGGCTGTGGACCCACAAGTGCAGCTATGATAGTTACTGCTACAAAGGGAACTATTACACCTGATGAAATGGCTTCTTTATTTGTTAAATATGGATATAGAAGTGCAAATAATGGAACTTATTGGAGTGCTTTTAGATGGATTGCTGATGTTTTTGATATAGGATATTCTGAGACTTATGATTTTAATACGGCTGTAAAGCTACTAAGAGATAATCATTATGTTGTTGCATCTGTCGGAAATGGATTGTTTTCTAGTGGAGGACATTTTATTGTAATTGTTGGAATAGATGGAAATACTTTGGAAATTTATGACCCATATCTTTATTCTACAAAATTCTCAACGAGCACTAGAAGAGGAAAGGTTACTGTTAAAGATTTTTCGGTATATTGTTCTGTAAATAATTTCAAGAAATATGCTAATTTTAAAGGATTTTTTGTATATGATTCTGGAAAGACGAATTCTGTTAATAAAAAAGAAGAAACTCAAAAATATACGATGTATGTTAAAACTTCTACTGGTGTAGGATTGAATGTACGAAAAGGACCTAGTACATCATTTTCAAAAATTAGTACTTTGATAGAAAATTCTAAGGTAACAGTATATGAAACTAAAGGAAACTGGTCTAGAATAGGTGATAATAAATGGGTATGTTCCGATTATCTAAGTAAAACTAAAGCAAAGTCATCTTCAAAAAAATCTAGCACAGTAGGGCAAACTAGGACTTTGAAGAAATATACGATTTTATATAGTAAATCTAATTTAACTGGAACAAAATATTATTATTTGCCAAAAACGAAGGTTAAAATTTTAGAAAATGTATCAAGTTCTGTTGATAAAATTAAAGTTAATTTGACTGGTAGAGTTGCTTATGTAAGAACAAGTGATTTATAGTAATTTGGAGGCTTGAAATTGTTGAAATATAGCACTTTTTAATGAGTTTTAATTTCAACAATTTTGGGCTAAAAAATTTAATGCTTAGGTATGGAATTTTATATAATTATATGATATGATAGTTACGAATTTAAAATGGAGGTACAAAATGGATAAATATAATTGGAATTTAAAGGATATATTTGAAACACAAGATGACTTTTATAATGCACAAATGGAAATTGAACAAAAGTTGAAAAAGATACAAACATATAGAGGAAAATTAAATGAAAGCTCTGATATGTTGTATAATTGTTATAGAGAATATGAAACTGCATTAGAATTATATGAGAAATTTTATGCTTATGGTATGTTGTCTTATCATTTAGATATGGCAAATAATGAAAATATAAAATTATATAAGACAGTAGAAAGTTTTAGAGTAGAATTTGAAAAGTTCACTTCATTTATTATTCCAGAAATTATGAAAATGGAAAATGAAAGGATTTTAGAGTTTATTAATAATGATTCAAGGCTTCAAAGATATAAGAGGAAAATAGAAGAAATATTAGAGAATAAAAAACATATTTTAACAGAAAAAGAAGAAGAGTTGCTTACAAATTATTCTGAAATATTTGGAGGTATGGAAAATACTTTTGATATATTAACTAATATTGAATTTAAGTTTGGAAAGATAAAGGATTCTAAAGATGAAGAGGTAGAACTTAATGATGCTAACTATACATATTATTTAAAGGATAAAGATAGACGAGTTAGGAAAGATGCGTTTTCTTTGATGTATAAAAAGTATAGTGAATTTTTACATACAATTACTGAATTATATATAAATAAAGTAAAAGAAGATACAATAACAAGTAAGATTAGGGAATATTCTTCATCACTTGAAAAAGCGGTAATTAATGATGATGCTACTCAAAAAGTATATGCTTCATTGGTAGAAGCTGTAAATAAGAATATACACATAAATCATAATTTTATGAGTTTAAAAAAGAAATTGCTAAACATAGATGAAATGCATTTATATGATATATATGTTAACCCTATAGAAATAGAAGAAGATAATATATCTTATGAAGAGGCTTCTGCTCAAATTGTAGATGCTCTATCTATATTAGGTGAAGAATATGCTGATAAATTAAAGGAAGCATTTAATAATAATTGGATAGACGTATTTAGTAAAGAAAATAAAATGGGTGGAGCATATAATATGGGTGTGTATGGTTGTCATCCTTATGTACTTACAAATTTTATGAATAAAAAGCGTGATGTTAGCACTATAGCACACGAGTTAGGACACGCTATGCATTCATATTATTCAAATTCAAATCAAAATGTTATTGATGCCGATTATACAATTATGGTGGCGGAAATTGCGTCTACTGTAAATGAAATATTACTTGCAAGATATCAAATAAATAGGGAAAAAGATAAAATCAAAAGAAATGAATTAATATATGAGTTATTGGAAATGTTTAGGGCAACTTTGTTTAGACAAACAATGTTTGCCGAATTTGAAAGAGAAGTACATAATAAAGTTGAACATAATGAAATGCTTACAGCTGAAGATTTGAATCAAATTTATTATGAGCTAAATAAAAAGTATTTTGGAAATGATGTTGTTATAGATACAGAAATACAATATGAATGGGCGAGGATACCACATTTTTATAGACCTTTTTATGTCTATAAGTATGCTACAGGTATTTCGGCTGCTGTTATAATTGCCAAGAATATTCTTGAACACAAGGAGGGCTATGCAGAAAAATATATAGAAATGTTAAAAAAAGGGTGTACTAAAAAGTCAGTTGAATTATTGAAAATGGTAGATGTGGATTTGGAAGATGTATCGACTTATGAAAATGCGATTTTATGGATGCAAGATTTAATTAATGAATTGAAGTAATAAATAGGGGAGTATAATTATGTTAGTAGATAAAGAAAAAGAGGTAGAAGAAGTAACAGAAGAACAAATTATTAAAAGTTTTCGTTTTTTTGGATTTTCTATATGGAGAATCTTAGCATATTTTATAATTTATAGTGTAATAGGATATTTTGTTGAGACTATATTTTGTATAGCTATATATGGAGTGTGGGAAAGTAGACAGAGTTTTTTGTATGGACCATTTTGTGCAATTTATGGTATTGGGGCTATAGTTATTATTGTTTCTTTACAATATTTTAAAAAGAATTATAATACTTTATTTTTTGGAGGCTGTATTGTAGGCTCGATTTTGGAATATGTTGTTAGTTGGCTAGGTGAAGTTTTTCTTAATGTTAAATGGTGGGATTATTCTGACTTACCTCTTAATTTGAATGGTAGAATTTGTCTGCTTTACGCTATATTTTGGGGAGCTATGTCACTGTATCTTATGGTCTCGTTAAATCCTAAAGTAGATAAATTTCTGGACTGGGCAAAAGGAAAGTTAGAGATTTCATCAGCTAAAAGAATTGTGGCAATTATTATGATACTTTTATTAATCGATTTTCTTATAACTGCTTATGCGATTGTTTGTTTTATGGCTAGAACTATTGTCAATTATAATATTGATGTGAGCCATAAAGATAGAATTGAACAGATTTATAATGATGTATATTCAGATGCTGAAAAGTCGAAATTTATTTATAAATATTTCGGAGATGAAAAAATGTTAAAGACTTTTCCGAGATTAAAAGTAACTGATTCAAATAATGAGATTTTGTATTTTTCAGATTTCTTAACTGATATACAACCATATTATCGCAAAATAAAAGATAATGTAAGGTTTAATTAAAAAAATAAAAAAAATTTAGTAAAACTATTTTCAAAAATTCAAAAATAGTATATAATAAATGCAACAAAAATACACTCTAAATCATATTATAAAAGAGTGGGAAAAATATTATGTAAAGGAAAAGAAGAATATGAAACGAGAATTAGTAAAAGAGATTAAAAAAATTCCTATTGAAAATACTAATATTTCCGATATTACTGATAAAATAATATCATATTTAAATGTAAATGAATATCCGATTCCAATTGTAAAAATAGCGAGAGCAATGAATTTTATAATAGGAAAACAGGAATTAGATGACACGTTTAGTGGATATATAGCAATAGGAGATAAAATACAAGAAAAATTTGAAAAAGATAGATTAATATGTGTGAATAGTAAAGATAATTTAGGTCATCAAAGATTTACTATTGCTCACGAATTAGCACATTTTTTGTTCGATTATCGAGGAGGAGAGTATTACAATACTTATAAAACAACTGATGTTAATAATAGTTCAGAAAAAAGAGCAAATAAATTTGCTGCCAATTTATTAATGCCTACTAAAGAATTTAAAAGGAAATATAATAAGCTAAATGGTGATGATAACAGAATTGAAAAACTAATGGGATATTTTGAGGTCTCAAGAAAAGCTATTAATTTAAGAATAATAGAATTAGATTTATTATAAGGTAAAAATGGATTGGAATGTAATATAATGGAAAATGTTGATAATAAAAATAAAGAAGAAGTAAAAAACGAAATTGAAGATTTAATATCAGAATTTCAAGAAGATACTGATACAGAAACTGAAGTTTTAGATTGTACAGATAATCATATAGATTATATTACAGAAGATGTATCTATGAGAGAGAATTTTTTGAATTCTATGAAAAATCATAATGAGAATTATACAGAGTTGCTTAATGCTTACGTAGATAATGCAAATAAGAGTTTAAAAAATAAAAGGTCTTTTAAAAGTATATTTTTTACAATATGTTGTATTATAATGCTATCAATAACAATTACTACTGTTGTATTAACAATAGTTGGAATAAAGAGTGATACAAAAACAGGAAATTTGGCAGTATCTCTTGGAGCAAATTTATTATCATTTTTGGCATCTTTTATAGTATTGCCAAAGATAATTGCAAGTTATTTATTTAACAATGAAGATGAAAAAAATTTGGTGGATATTGTAAAGAATATTCAAAGCCACGATAAAGACCTTAGAAATAATATATTTAAAAAATAGAAAAGATATGTTGGACTAGAGAAAAATTAGTAAAAAACAAATGGAAAAATGGAGGAAAAATATATGAGTGAAGAAAATAAAAATGTAAAAAAAGAACCTATAAAGGTTAAGTTTAGAACGTGTATAGAGATTATAATAGGCATAGAATTAGGAATATTAATATTTTTATTACTTAATAATTATTTTAGAAATAATGATAATCAAATTGATAATGTAAATGAAATAATTTATCAAGATGAAGAAGTTCCTTCAGATATAGGAAAAAATAATAACTTGAATTCAGTTGGAGAAACAACTTCAAATTCTTCAAACTCTTCCAATTCAGAAGATTATATATTTTTATGTGATGGATTAGAAGTTAAAAAGGAACCTGGACTATATATGATAGATAACTTCTCTGATGGTAATATGGCAATAAATGAACAGAATGAAGAAAAATATAATATAACATATTATAATTATGAGAATGGTAAAAGTACAGGTACATCAAAAGGTAAATTCGGTGAAGAAACATTAGTATATGATGGTGTGGCTCAAGTAGAGAATGTTGCTAAATATGCACTAAGTAAAGAATATAACGCTATGCCAAGAGAGTCAAAATTGATTTACAATATTCCAGAAAAATTAAAAGATTTAGATAAAGAAAATGGCAAAGTTGAAATAAATGAGATTGACCTAGACGGAGACGGAAAAAAGGAGCACATTGTTGTTGCTTCAGATTATGATGTTGATGCTAAATTTTCAACAAAGATAATGTTATATGATTCAGAGTACACTAAGATAGCAGATTTAGTAAATTTTGAAAATCCATATTATAAAAATGAAGAGGACCTTACTAATTATACTGTAACTAGTTTATCTTTAGCAGGAAATGTAGAATGTATGGATATAGATAATGACGGAAATATGGAAATTTTAATTGATATTCCTATTTGGGAAGGAAAAGGTCAATTAAGTATTGTAAAATATCAAAATGGTAAAATACAAGGTGAAAAAGAAGTTACAGGCAGTGTTCGTCCATAAAAAAAGAAGGTGTTTAAAAACTGAAACTATGTTAAATTCGCAACATCAACAAAGCAAGTTTACAGTTATGATTTTTAAGTAAAATGAACATTTTAAACCTCTTCTAAAAAATATAAAAAAGCAGACTTTTTAATTATTTTTAGAAGTCTGTTTTTTGTTTGTTAAATTTCTTTCATAAGTTTTATAATTAAACGAGAAAGTCCAACTTGATAAAATATATATATTATGATAAAATATAATCAAGTAGATATTGTGTAGACGGACTACACAAATGAAAAGGAAGGTAAGAGAAAATGAAGGACAAATATAAAATGAGTCAAGAAGAAAATATATTTATTGCCAAAAGAAAGTTAGTAGATGCTATTTACAGAAGTGCAAATTTGGAGGGAATCGCTGTTACATTTGCTCAAACTATAGATATTCTCAATGATATTAATGTAGAAGGAGTAAAGCCATCAGAAATAGGAAAAGTCTGCTGTTTAAGGGACGCTTGGCATTATATTATTGACAATATAAATGCAAAATTGGATTTAGCTTTTTTAGAAGAACTTCATCAATTTGTTACAAAAACGGAATTACCTTATAAATATGTTGGTGTTATTCGATATGATGATGTTTTAATTAGTGGTACAACTTGGAGACCAGAAATACCAAATCCCGAAAAACTCCATACAGAGCTTATTGATATGTTAAAGATAGAAAATTCAACTGACCGAGCATTATCAATTATGCTTTGGATTATGAGAAGTCAAATCTTTAAAGATGGGAACAAAAGAGTTGCTATGCTTGTTGCAAATAAAATCCTTATTGAAAATGGTTGTGGAATTGTCTCTGTTCCTGTAGAGCTTGATGGAACTTTTAAAAGTATGCTTGTAGAATATTATGAAAGTAGCAATATGCGTAATATAAAGGAATGGTTGTATGATAATTGTATAGATGGAGTTAATCGGACAATAGAGAAGGAATGGAAGTTTATTATATTGTATCGACAAAGGAAGGAGTAATAAAAAACTGATATGTTTAAGTTATAATTACTTAGCCAACCTTGGAATTTTTTTTAAATCTATATAAAATATGTTCTATTAGTGAAGTCTTTGACGAATTTGAAACAATGCTAATGTAGTGAAAGTGGATGATATAACAATGTCTGAAGAGTATAAGATAGAATTTTCTATAAAAGCAAAAGAAGATATAGAAGAACTTAAAACTTTAACATATTTACCACAAAAATTTGCAATTATAGATGATGAAACGATAAGAGATTTAAAAATTAGAAAATTAAATATAAAAAATCATATTGCTTTTTATAGAATAAATGAAGATAGAAAAGTAGTAAACATTGAAAGAGTTTTATACGGCGGTTCAGATTGGATAAATAAATTATAAAATATAAAGATTTAAGGTAATAAATAGAGGGAATTTCCCTCTATTTTGTGTTTAATTCTTCTTTTATATAAAACATTCTATTCGTCAACAAAAAAGGATATTTATAGATAAATTATTTACAAATAAGCCAATATATGCCAAAAAATATTTGACACATTATGTTTACTTGTTGTATAATGAAGTTAGCAATGTTTACATAATTGAAAAAAAGGAGGAGTAATATGGATAATATAAAACTATTAAATGATTTTTCAAATTATCTAAAAATGAAAGGATTTTCGTTCCAAACAATAGATTCATATAAAATTGATATAATTATGTTTTTCAAATTTATTATAAAAGAAAAAAATTGGGAAATAGATATTAACAAAATATCCATATTTTCATTAATGCAAATAAAAGAAAAAGATATAATAGATTTTTTATTTTACTTAAATAAAAAACGATGTAATGGGGCTTGTACTAGAAATAGAAAACTAGCATCTTTAAAAGCACTATATAAGTGGGTTGAATATAAAGTACCAACATACGAAAAAAATCCAACAAAAGCAATATTATATAATCAAAAGTTATATAGATTGCCTAAATATTTATCAGTAGAACAAGCGAAGAAACTCCAGACAGTATTTACAAAAGAAAATTGCAAATATCCTGAAAAAAATAATGCGATAATAACGTTATTACTGTCGTCGGGAATGAGAGTAAGTGAAATCTGTAAAATAAACATTGAGAATATAAACTTAAAAGATAAAACAATATTAATTGTAGGGAAAGGGAATAGAGAGAGAACTGTATATTTTAGTGAATATTGTAAACAACAATTATTAAATTACCTAGAACTTGAGAATAAAAAGAATAATGAAGGAAATAGTGGAGCATTATTCAGAAATGCAAAAAAAGAAAGAATAACTCCAGGAGGAATAAGAGAAATATGTAAAAAAGCATACAAACTAATTGGACTAGAAGATTGTGGATATACGGTACATTCATTAAGGCATACAGCAGCAACAATAATGTATCAAACTACAAACGATATATTAGTAGTAAAAGAATTTCTAGGACACACAACATTAATTTCAACACAAAGATATACGCATATATCCAATGAAGAAATAAAGAGGGCAACAGAAAATAATCCATTAAGTCAATATCCTCGAAAGAAAAAGAATAAAGTAAAAAGAAAAATTGGGAGGTAAGACAATGAAAATATATCATATAGAGTTATTAGAAGGACAACTAGATATAGTCTTAAAAAGTTTAGAATATCATTGTTATAGTGCAAACTTTTTATTCGATAGGAAAGGAAAATATACAGACGCAGGAGATGAAAGAAAAATAGATTTAATAACAAATACGTATTATAAAATATTAAATCAATTAGATAATTATGAAGAACATAGTTTATATTTTAGAAAAGAAGAAAATATAAAAAGAAAATCAAATAAGAAAGAGGATAGAGCACATTAAAAGTGCTTTTTATATAGATGTAAAACATTGTACAAAATAAAAGTTGTTGTTTAAATAAAAGTCATACATATGTTAATTTTAGAGAGTTAATATATGTATGGCTTTTTTTTCGTGCTTGAAAATAAGGAGGTGGTAATATGTTATGTGAAAATCTGAAAAGAATAAGAAATGAAAAGGGAAAGTCAATAGGAGTATTAGCTTATGAAAGTGGATTATCAATAAGTACAATAAAGCTGTTAGAAAATAATAGTGTGGCTAATCCAAGATTGAGTACACTAAAGAAGTTATCAAGAACATTAGATGTTCCAATTAATGTACTAATAGCGTAATTAGAGGAGAGTAATTAAATGAACTTTGTCAAACAGTTAAATACATTTTTCGATTTACTACTGATAAATCCTTTAAATCCTCATTCTCAATGTTTATATTTAACATTATTGTATATAAACTATAGATGCAATGGGACAAAAGCATTTAGTGTAGCTAATTCCATATTAATGTCATTTACAAATTTGAGCGTAAGTCAATTAAACAGAGCAAGGAACAATTTAATACAAAGAAAATTAATACGATACACAAAGGGAAAAAATCAAAGGCATATTGGTATATATGAAATTTTAGAGCTTGAAACTGTGAGCAATATAGATATTATGACAACTGTTACGGCAGGTGTAAAGGCAAGTGTAACGGCAGATGAAAAAGCAGTTAAAAAAACACAAAAAAATGTAGCTGTTGTTACTGTAGGTGTTACGGCAGAAAACAGTGTTCAAAGTGGCTCTACTGTAGACGTTGCGGCTTTGAAAAATGTGCCTAGTGTTACGGCAGATGTAACAGCAAGTGTAACGGCAGAAATGCAAAAAGAAAAAAGAACCAAAAAAGAAAATATATTATTTAATAATACTAATTCTTCTAATATTAATAATAAATATACTAACTCTACGGTTACTAAAGGAGATAGAATAAATATAGAAAATATAGAACAAGTAGATAATAGTAGAGTAAATAGAGTAAGTATAAATAATATAGAGCGGAGAAAAAAAGAAATGCAAAAATAAAAATGATGAATTAGACAACATTATTGATTCAAATTTTGGAGATGAAGTTATTAGAGATGCTTTGAAAGAATTTAAAGAGATGCGAAAAAAAATTAAAAAACCTTTAACTAAAAGAGGGTTAGAATTAAATATTAAAAAATTATACAGTTTAACAAAAAACGTTGATGAGCAAATAGAAATAGTTAATAATTCGATTATGAATAATTGGCTAGGATTGTATCCGTTAAAGAAAGAACAAAGGAGAGGTAGCATAAACGACTTTAAAAAACTTTGGGAGGAGGAAAGTTTGAAAGATGAACAGGAAGGAAGTTATTCAAGTAATGCTACTTTTATCTGGTAATTACGAAGGTATTGCTACTAAAATGGAAACACAAAAGGAAATAATGGTAGATACTTGGGGAGCGTGTTTAAGTGATTTAGATTATGAAATAGTGATAAAAGCGATAAAAGTACATATTATGAAAAGTCCGTATCCTCCGACTATATACGATATTCGCAAAAACGCAACAGAAATACTAAATCCATCAACACAAAGAACAGCAATTGAAGCTTGGAATGAAGCGTATGCAATGATATGTAGGGGTGGATATATGACAGAAGAAGAGTTTGAAAAAGCAAGTCCAGAAGTAAAGAGTTTTTTTGGCAGTGTTAGACAAGTTAAAGAGTTAGCTTTGACTCATACTGATATTGTGAATAGTGTAACTAAAGGACAATTTTTAAAACAATATGAGGTATTAATAAAAAGGGAAAATGAACAGAAACTATTACCAATGAATGAATTAGTAAAGGAAATTTCTGAAAAGATGGAGGAAGAAAAATAAATATGGATAATACAAAAAATTTAAAAGCAGTTATAGAAGATTTAAAACAAGAAAATGAAAACTTATTAAAAGATAAAGATAAATTAAACAGTAAATGTTTGAGTTTACAATGGAATATAGACAACATTCAACAAAAATATATACATTTTTTAGAGTCTATAGAAAAAAAACTATTAGATAATGATTATGGACAGCCACAAATTAAAGTAAGGAAAGCTTTGAATGAATTACGTAAATGTAAAAATGAATTAAAAAATAATTTGAATAATTAAAAGAAATATCTAAAATTAGATATTTCTATACAATGATACATTCATATAGAGAGTATATCATATTAAGTAAGAAAGGACAAGTGTTATGAAGGAAAAATTAAAAGAACTAAAAAATAGAAATGACCAACTTAAAGAAAAGAAAAAAGAATTACTAGAGATTTTTTTTGATAAAGAAGAGTTAGAGATTGCTGATAAAAGTGCGGCAAATATTATGATAAATATTTTGGGAGATTTACTATATTATCAAAGATATATGGAAATTTTTGCTGAAGAAATAAATAAAGATATTAGCATAAAGGAAGCAGAAAAGATATACGATATCAACATAGTTAATAAGCATCTTACGAATATTTTAAATGAGTATATTCAATTAACTAAAGAATTAGATGAGATAATTTTTAAGGAGGATAACCTTGGATAGAATTTTTTATAATTTGAATGGTAATACATATTATATTTTATTTGGAGAAATAGGGAAAGCAGCGTTTCTATGTAATTTTGAAAGTAATAATGGTGGACAATATGTACTATGTAGATTACTTGACAAAAATACTTGGTGGCACGGCGAATATTTTGAGGATTTTGAAGAAGCTTATAAAAGATGGAAAGGAGAGTTCAATGGCTAACTTATATCAATTAACTAACGATTATAAAACTGTATTAAATATGTTATACGATGAAGATGTTGACGAACAAATGATACTTGATACCCTAGAAGGGATAGAAGGAGAAATTGAATATAAGGCAGATAACTACGCAAGAATAATTAAAGAACTTTTAGGAGATGCAGAAAAAATAAAAAAAGAAAAATTAAGATTGGAAGAAAGACAAAAGGCTTTTGAAAATAGAGCTAAATTATTGAAAGACAATTTACAAAATACAATGATACAACTTGAAAAGAAAAAGTTTAAAACAGAGTTATTTAGTTTTAGTATCCAAAAAAATGGAGGAAAACAAACACTTGCAATTGATGGGGAAGTACCAGAAGAATATACAAAAACAATTATTGAAAATGATACCGATAAAATAAGACAAGCTTTAGAAGATGGAAAAGAATTACCTTTTGCACATTTAGAGTCAAGAGGGGAAAGTTTAAGGATTAGATAATAAAACATTTTAAAAATCTAAATATATTATAGAAGGAGAAATAATATGGGGATACCAGTATTAATAATAGGTAAATCTGGTAGCGGTAAAAGTACAGCATTAAGAAATTTTGAAGAAAACGAGCTTGCACTCGTGAATGTCCTTAGGAAGCCGCTTCCATTTAGAAAAAAATTTGAAAGTACAATAAATACAGACAAGTATCAAACTATAATGAAATTAATATTAAAAACGAAGAAAAAAGCAATAGTAATAGATGATGCAGGATATTTGATAACAAATCAATTTATGAGTAATCATAGTAAAGTTGGTGGAGGAAGTGCAGTATTTGACTTATACAACACTTTAGGAGATAGTTATTGGTCGTTAATTGAATTTGTGAAAAATAAATTAGATAATGACAAAATTGTTTATTTCAATATGCACGAAGATAAAAATGATTTTGGCGATATTAGACCAAAAACAATAGGAAAATTGCTAGATGAAAAAGTTTGTATAGAAGGGATGTTTACAATAGTTCTGAGATGTATGAATGATAAAAACAGACACTACTTTATAACACAAAGTGATGGACAAGATGTTTCTAAGACCCCACTAGAAATGTTTAAAGAGGCAGAGATAGATAATGACTTAAAGATGGTAGATACAACAATTAGAGAATATTACGGACTAAATAAAAAATAAAATAATAACTTTAAATTTACAAAAAAATAGGAGGAACAAGGAATGGAAATTTTAAAGATTTCATCAAAATCTAATCCAAATTCAGTAGCCGGAGCTATCGCTGGATTAGTTAAAGAATCACAAAAGGCAGAGCTTCAAGCAATTGGAGCAGGAGCTTTAAATCAAGCGGTTAAAGCAATCGCTATCGCAAGAGGTTTTGTAGCACCATCAGGTATAAACTTAATTTGCATACCTGCATTTTCAGAAGTTGAAGTTGATGGAGAAAACAGAACCGGTATAAAAATAATAATAAGGGAGGAAAAATAATTATGCAAAAGCCACAAGGGTATGATGAAGCTACAGTATATGGAGAATATGAAACATTACCGGCAGGAGGTTATAAATGTATAATCAGGAATGTAATGTGTACACATACAACAAATGGAAAAGAATATTTAAAGGTTGATTTTGATATAGCAGAAGGAGAATATGCAGATTTTTATTCAAAAAAATATGATAGAGACAATAGAGAAAAGCCAAAATGGGGAGGAGTATGGAACATTTTTATAGAAGGATATAATCCTGGAACAACAAATTCAAAATTTAAAGGTTTTATTGTTGCTGTCGAAGAATCTAATATAGGCTTCAAATTCGATTTTAATGAACAAACATTAATAGGAAAAAAAGTAGGAATAGTATTTAGAGAAGAAGAATTTATGGGACAAAACGGTCAACTACATACAAGTTCTAAACCTTTCTTTGCAGCACCTTATGATGTTGTTGAAAGTGCTGCTGTTCCTAAACCTTTAAAAATGCAAATAGGCGAAAACACTTATGGGGATATTCCAACTTTTGAAGTTTCAGAAGATGATGACTTACCATTTTAAAAGAAAAGGTAGATTAGTTATCTACCTTAAAAAATAAAAAAGAAGTGGGTGTGCAATGTGCAAACTACAGGAAAAATAATGGATTTTGATATAGACGAAGAGACACAAAAAACTAAAATAAGAATTTTATTAGATACAGATAAGGTAAATATTATAGAGCAACTAAAAAACGAAAATAAGCTTAGTATTGAATTAACTAAATATAAACTAAAAAGAAGTAAAAATGCTAATAATTATTTGTGGAAATTATTATCAGATTATGCACAAGCAAAAGGCGTAGATACTATACAAGAATATAAGGAAAGAGTGAAAAGATTAGGAATATTCAGAAGAACTCTTGTAGAAGCAAAAGATGTAGCAACATATAAAAAGACCTGGGAACATTGGGGCTTAGCGTGGTTTTGTGAAGTTTATGATACAGAGTACATAAATAATAGAGAATTTAAAGTATTACATTTGTACTATGGCTCAAGTTCTTATAATACTCAACAGATGAGTAGATTAATTAATGATTTAGTTGAAGATTGTAAACAGGTAGGAATAGAAACTAAAAGCCCTAATGATATTCAAAGTTTATTGAACGAATGGGATAGAAAGGAATGAAATAGCAATGAAAGTAAAAAAAGTTATGTACACAAAACAAGGTTATTCATATATCAAATGTAAAAGAGAAGATTGTCTTGATTGGGGTGGTCTTGCAAAATGCGACAGCTGTAATGAAGATATGATAGATAATGTTTTTTTAATATATATTTTAGGTCAAGCTTTTTGTCAAGAATGTTTTGAGAAATGGGAACAAAGAGCTAAGAGATACACCGAAGATATAAAGTTACAGGAAGAAAACGACGAAAGGTGGTATAGAGCTTATGGATTCAAAGTCTCTTAATTCGTATATTTATAAATTACTAGACTCTCGATATTTCCACGTGTGCGTTGAAATACAAGAAGAAAATACAAATTGGACGATATATTATAAGAATTTATCAAAAGAGGATTATTATTCAATATATAATCAGCCGCTTCTTACAAGTAAAGAAAATACTATTGAGGATATACATAAATTAAAAAAAATATTTGAAAAAGAAACAATAAAAGCAGTTCTCCAAAATAAGGAATGGTTTAAAGTTATTGGGAGTTATTCATCGGTAATATCCGAGATTCGTTATGCTACTATAAGTTCATTTATGTGGTTCAGTTGTCTTATTTGCGTCATAAATCTTTTGTTTTTGAATGATTCAAGGTCTTCACTTATTTTAACAAGCATTGCGCTTATATTATCAGTAAGTGGATTATTTATAGGAAAACAAATTGACAAGATAAAAAATGAAATAGAAATAGAAAATATACAAAAAATAAAATCAATGATAATTAGAAACTTAGAATTTAGAAACAATTTACAAAAGGAGCTGATGAAAGATGGAATTAACAAAACGTCAGGAAAAACAACTTAATAAGGTATTTGATAATCCAAAAAAATTGAGAAAATGGATAGATGAAGTATATCAGGAAATGATTGTAAGATGTAAAGAAGAAACAGACAAACTGATAGATGATTACTTAAATATATACAGTATTACAGTAGCTTTTACTTTACATTACGTTTGCGGTTTTGGGAAAAAAAGATTACCCAAAATAATGAATAGAATATGGAATAATTTAGATTGTTTTAGAACGCATCATTTAGATTTAGATGATTGCATTAATGAATTAGAAGAATATGGCATTAGTTTTGAACACATCATAAGCGTAAAGGAGAATGAGAATAAATGAGTTTATATAATAGATTATTTGGAATAAATGCTGATATGCCTGTATTATTAGGAATGTTATCGGTTAATATGGAATATTTTGATAGGTTTAGAGATGTAGAATTATGTAATAATGGAACAGTTATCAGAGTATTTACACGACTAGGTGGAGAGAACAGAAAGGATTATTCTGAAACTTGGAAAAAAATTAGAAAACACGAATTATACTCCCAAGACTATGACGATGAATTTGATGAAACATACGCATATATCGAATTTAATATACCAGAGAAATATAAAAAAACAGCTAAAAAAATGTTTAAAAAAGAACCTATATCATTAAAAGAGAAACTCAATAAAAGTATAAGTGAAATGGATATACCAGGAAGTAGCGCTTATGAAGCAGCTAATCGAATTGCAGAAGAAATAATTAGTGCAATAGAGTCAGGGAACACTGAAATAAAATTATAAAACAAGGAGGATACACTTATGAAAATATGTACAATGTGCGGAGAGATAAAAAGCAAAGAAAACTATAGAAAATATAAACATATAGTCAATAACAAAGAGTATATAAGCGAAGACAGTTATTGTATGAACTGTAGAAGATTATATGACAAAGAACAACACAGGATACAGAGAGAAAGAAAAAAGTTGATAATGGGAGGAGTTTAGAAATGATAATAGTTAGTCAAGATAAAACAGAAATAGTAAATTTTGAAAGAATATTAAGTATTAAAATTTTTCATGATGAAGAAGATAAAGAATGTTTATATGAAATATATTGCACAGTTAATGCACCAGGAGATTGTTATATTTTAATTGGAACATATGGAACCGAAGAAAGAGCAAAAGAAGTGCTACAAGAAATAATAGGATTATATAGAAAATGTCAACAAGTAATTGGAGAAAGAGGCGGTATTGTTAATTATATATATCCACCAAAAATTTATCAAATGCCAAAAGAATAGGGGGAATTTCTAATGATGATATTATCACAAGACGGACAAAAAATAGTTAGTACTGATAATTTAAATTACATTCAGATAGAAGAAAAAGAATTAAATTATAAAAATAATGTATATACTTTGACAGCATTTTATACACAGGACCATACAATACTTGGAAAATATAAGACATCTAAAAGAGCAAATGAAATATTGCAAGATATATATAAACAAATAATGACGCAGAATTTTAGTTTTACATATGAAATGCCAAAGGAGTGAGAAGAAATATGAGAGATTTAAAAGAAGTTATTAATCAAATTATGCAGTTAATTGCTAGTGAATATGATTATGAGGCTTTATATATAGCATTAGATGAAGTTTTAGAAAAAATAAATTTTAAAGCACCAGAGCTTATAATTGTAGAAAAATGGTGGGATGTTACATATTCCATTTTAAATAAATATGTTATTCCACCAAAAGAGGAAATGGATTATAAAATATTATCTATATGGACTACAAAAAGTATTGAAGAATTGAAGAATGTGGAAGATTAGTAGGAGTGAATAAAATGCAAGAACATTGGAGTATAGAACAATACCAAGAATATCAGAATCAGAAGAACAGAGGAAAGAAAAGTAAATATGGAGCAATAAAAACTTCTGTAGATGGACAAACATTTGACAGTAAAAAAGAAGCGGAATTTTATTGCGAATTAAAAATGAGGCTACAAGCTAAAGACATCAAAGGCTTTTGTTTGCAGCCTACATTTATATTAGCACCAGGACTAAAATACAAAGCAGATTTTATAGTAATTGATAAAGACCGGAAAGGCAGAAATAATTGATGTAAAAGGTTTCAAAACAAAAGAGTATATAACCAAAAAAAAAGTATTTGAAGATAAATTTGATTTAAAGATAAAGGAGATGTAAGTATGGAAGATAAAGATTTTATAATTGATAATGATGTCTTAGAGAAGTTGATTAAAGAATGTATAGGAAATAAATTAGATGAAATTGATTTTACTTATGAATTTAAAAATGTTATAAGAGAGAAATTAGAAAAAAAGGCAGAAGAATATATAGATAAAAAAATAAAAGAAGAAATTGAAAGAGTTATGGAAGAACCAGTGCATACTGACGACGGTTGGGGAAATAAGAGAGATTATGAAACCTTTGAAGATTTATTTAAGCAGACTTTTTCTGAAAGAATGAGCAGGGACTGGGAGATAAGAAGAATTATCGAAAGAACAGTTGAAGAAAAGACTGATTCATTATTGAAAAATAAAACAAAAGCAGTAACTGAAAAATTACAGGATATAATTTTATCAGAAATAATCAAAGATAGGGAGGAAAATTAAATGAAAAATAAAGTTTTAGATATACAAGTGGGAGATAG